>JAQVEB010000127.1 GCA_028698105.1 Petrimonas sp.
TGTTGCCATAAATTGTTGTTATCGTATGTATTGTATATTTATTTTGCGCGCAAAAGTACGTATTATAATCCGAAAAAACAAGGGAAAACGCTCAATTCATTTGTTCCGAATCAATTGTTTGCAAATATGCCTTTATCTCGCGGCAATTTTCTTTTATGGAATCGCCTTTGGAAAAAAACCGGCCGCGAATATCGAAAACGGTCTCTCCCGAAGGAGAAATGAGCCCCACGACCGAAGGATTGGCGAAAAAAGCAGCTTGCGGAACCGTATCGGCCAACAGGTTTCGACTGTATTTGTATGCGGAATGATCCAAACCGGCTTGCGCCAGCAACGTGGCAGCCACGTCGGTTTGCGAACCGATAGTCGTTACCGTGCTGTCGCGAACCGATAACGCCCCGCCGGTGAAAATAAGCGGAATGTGAAACGCTTCGGGAGCCGAAGGATCGGGGTTGTGTACGTAACGCACGCCGTGGTCGGCAACGAAGACGAACAACGTTTTGTTCCACAGCCCGTTTCGTTTGCAATTTTCGATAAAACGCCCGAGTTGGGCATCGGTGTAGGCCATGGAATTTAAAAACAACTCTTCGGTGGTTTCGCCCTGAACACGTTTTTCCCCGGGCACATCAAACGGCTCGTGGCTGCTCAGCGTAAACGCAAAAAACAGCGATGGATCGGGGCTTTTTTGCATATCGCTCAGCAGTTTATCGAACATATATTCGTCGTGAACGCCCCATTTATTCCGGTTGCGGATAGCTTCGCCCGAAAAATCGTCTTCGGTAACGATATGTTGAAAATTATCGGTGGCGAAAGCCCTGAATCCGAAAAAATTCAGATCGCCCGTGTAATAAAAATACGTGTTGTAACCGGCGTTCTCAAAATCTTTCGTGAAAGAAGACAACGTTACCAATTTTTTCGGAATGCTCATAATGGGAACCACAGGATGCGAAGGCGTCGCAGCCAGAACAGCAGCCAACCCCCGATCGGAACGGGCGCCTGTGGCGTAAATGTTCGAGAAAAGCAACCCTTCCTTCGCCAACCGATCCAGGTTTGGCGTTACGCCGGAAACACCGCCGAGCGCTTCGATACCATTTGCGGTGAAACTTTCCAACAGAATGATCACCACGTTCGGCCGCGCGACACCCAGTACACGCTTAAATCCCGGCGATGTGTGATAAAGGCTGTCCACAATCCTGTACGCTTCGCGTTGCTCCATGAAATGGAACGTTGCTTTCCGCTTGTTGGAGTACAGCATCTCCGATAAAAAGTTCCATATCGGGTTCACGGCCGCCTGATTGGCAAACGGATGTTTCTTGCTGAAAAACACAAAACTGACGTTCATCGGTGAAACGTTAACCCCTCCGCGAATAGGTAAAATCATGGCAGCGCCGATAAGGAGCAAAACCAGTGCATTCCATTCCCGTTTTTTATCGAAATGCGTGCGGGAAAAAATCCACTTCTCCGCAAGGAGAAAAAACAGAAAGACAATAACGGCATACGCGAGAGCCGAAACAATCAGCACACCGCTTGAAGCCGAAGCCAAAACCTCCTTCGGGGTTTTCAGGTACTCGATCACCGAGGCATCCAAATGGTATCCCCACACCTTGAACGCCTGCATATCGCCAAGCACAACAGCGGTGAAAACCAACAACAAGATCAATGTAAAAACCCGAAAAAACAGTTTAGTCCATTTCTCCGGCAGAAAAACAAAAATTGCGAGCAATACGCACGTAACCAACAGAATATATCCCATTAGCGACAAATCCATCCAAAGCCCTTTTTGAAACATCATGCGGTATTCGTAGAATCCGAAACCCGAAGTTTTTTCAAACAAAAACAACACGAAGAAAAGACGCGACACAAACGCAAAAAAAAGCCAAAAAAGGCCGAACTTCAATAAAAAAAACAACTGGTTTTTCATTAACTCCGCAATCTTAATGCGGTTTCTTCATTCCAACCAACAGGCGAAACGTAAACCGTCCGGCAAAAATCAACCACAAAGATAAAAAAATAAGTTCCCCGAGAACGAATTTCAGGGAACTTACTTTATTAAAAAACCTTGGCGTAATCTCAATGCACGAAGGCGTTGGATGCATCCAAAACAATTTTTATCAGGAAGAAAATGGATAAAATATACATGGTGATGCTTACATCTTTTACTTTTCCCGATAACAATTTTACAATGGTAAAACTCAGCATCCCGAAAATGATGCCGTTGGCAATGCTGTATGTAAACGGCATGAAAATGATGGTGATAAATGCCGGTAGACCTGCGCTGATTTCGCTGAAATCAATGTCGGCAACGGAACTCATCATAAATAATCCGATAATGATCAGCGCCGGAGCCGTGGCGGCGGCGGGAACCATCAGGAATATCGGTGCAAAGAAAAGAGCCAGTACGAACATCATGGTCGTGCTAACGCTCGTTAAGCCTGTTCTGCCTCCGGCAGCCACTCCCGACGCGCTTTCCACATACGAAGTATTGGGGCTTGTTCCCAACAGTGCACCCACAAATGTACCCAGCGCATCGGCGAAAAGGGCTTTTTGCAGTTGCGGGAAGCTGCCGTCTTTTTCCGATTTCCCGATCTTTGAAATCACGCCGATCAGTGTTCCCATCGCATCGAAAACGTTAACCATCAGAAAGGTGAACACTACGATCAGCATATCGAACGAGAAAATTCGGCTCCACTCAAACTTGAAAAATATCGGTTCGATGCTCGGCGGCAACGTAATCCAACTGCCTTGCGGCAACTGGATCATGCCTAAGAATCCGGCAAACAGCGTAGAAACCAAAATTCCGATCAAAATGCTTCCGTGCACTTTCTTTACCAGCAGTACCGCAATGACAACCAGTCCCAGTAAGGCAACCCACACATTGGGATCGGCCATATTTCCGAGTTGAACGAGCGTAAATTGATTCGGCGTTACAATTCCGGCGCTTTTCAATCCGATGAGCGTGATAAACAATCCAATACCAATAGGAATGGCATTTTTGAGTGCAACGGGAATGTTGTCCACAATAATTTTCCGGATATTAAAAATAGTCAGCAGCATAAAGCAAAAACCGGATAGTAATACACCTGTTAAGGCAAACTGCCAGGTGTGCCCCATGGCGATAACCACGCTGAAAGCGAAGAAGTTGTTCAGCCCCATTCCCGGCGCCTGTGCAATGGGCACATTGGCTATCAACGCCATGAAAAGCGTTCCGGCAATAGCCGCCAACGCAGTTGTGGTAAAGAGTGCACCTTTATCCATACCGGTTTCACCCAGAATCTGCGGATTAACGGCCAGGATATACGACATGGTCAGAAACGTGATAATTCCGGCCAGAAACTCGATGCGGACGTTCGTGTTGTTTTGTTTCAGTTTAAAAAATTTTTCTAACATATTGTTTTGTGTTATTCGATTGTTATTCAGTAGATATTCAATTGATATTCTGTTGATATTCTGTTGTCCGCCAGAGGAAGACAGGTTTCTTTGAACGTTTCAACGCCGCGAAAAATTACGATCGAAACAGCGTTCGCCCTTAGGCAATTACGCGAAGCGAATATCTATCGAAGAACCATTGATTAAAAGTTCCACTTCGTGGCAATGGTAGGAATTGCGTAAAATTTACTTTCCGAAAATTTATTCACGAAATTGTAGCTCAATTCAACCTCGCTCCCAACGGCAAAATGTGGCGTAACGTTATACCAAATCTGCGGTTCGCTCAGAAAAATGAGTTTTTTACCGGTTGCCGTGGGCCCTTCCGAAAACGATTTGTCTTCCGTCCATAAATCCATAAAACCTCCCAGCGAAAGTTTGTTGTTTGCCAGACTGGCGTTCCACGTTAACGTCCACTGAACATCGTGACTGTTTTCGGGGAAAGCATTCAGTTTATACGCCAGATAGGTTCCCATGAAAAAATTTCCGAGTTGGAACGGGTACCCAAAACCGGCCAGATACGAACTGGGAATGGAAAAACTAAAGTTGGTGCCTCGTACCAGGCCCAAGCCGCCGTTGTATTCGAGATGCGGCATTAACGGAAAATCACCCAGTTTGAATTCACGTGCAATTTCACCATAGACCAGTCCCATGTTTCGTTTGTTGAAATTGAAATCGAAATCCACGAACATAAATGTAGAGCCCCATTGATCGGGTTTAAACATTTCAAAGGTAGCCGTCAGGTAGTTAATCGGGGCAACGTCGTTACCGTATAACGAGTGGCGTGGATCAAAGTGTAATTGTAAATTTTGTGCCTGCGTGCTTCCCACAAGAATCAGGAGAGCAAGCGATAAAAAGATTTTTCGTGCCATACAATAAAGCGTTTAAGTGTTTATTTCATTTAAGAAGCGACGAAGATAGTAAAAATTTGTAAACTTTTCCATCTCTTTGCCGATCATTTATCAATTTTTTTATAATTATCCGATGTTGAATTTAAATTTGTATTTTTGTGTTTTATAACAAAACATACAACTATAGGATATGCTCAAAGAATCAGGACAACACTTGGTAATTTACAACACCCTCAGCCGCAAAAAAGAAGATTTTGAACCCATCAATCCACCCAATGTGGGCATGTATGTGTGTGGACCAACCGTTTACAGCGATGTCCATCTCGGAAATTGCCGCACGTTCATCTCTTTCGACCTCATTTACCGGTATCTGCTGCATCTGGGTTATAAAGTGCGCTATGTGCGCAATATCACGGATGCGGGGCATCTGGAGGGAGATAACGACGAGGGCGAGGATAAATTTGCAAAAAAAGCCAAGCTGGAACAACTGGAACCAATGGAAATCGTGCAAAAATATACGCTCGGATTCCACGAAATACTTCGTATTTTTAACACATTGCCTCCCAGCATTGAGCCTACGGCTACGGGACACATTGTTGAACAAATAGAGATGATCAAGGAAATTCTCGCGAGCGGTTATGCTTACGAGATTAACGGAACGGTATATTTTGATGTGGAAAAATACAGCAAGGATCATGACTACGGCATCCTGACCAATCGCAAGCTCGAAGATTTGCTGGAAGGAACCCGCGAACTGGGCGGACAAGACGAGAAACGCGGCCGCCTCGATTTCGCTCTTTGGATAAAAGCGAAGCCCGAAACGTTGATGAAATGGCCTTCGCCATGGGGATGGGGATTTCCCGGCTGGCACATCGAATGCTCGGCGATGAGCACCAAATATCTGGGAACCACGTTCGATATTCACGGCGGCGGCATGGATTTGCAGGCCACACACCACACCAACGAAATTGCACAATCGGAAGCGTGCAACAATGCTGCGCCTGCCAAATACTGGGTACACACCAATATGCTTACCGTGAACGGCGCACGCATGTCTAAGACCGCCGGAAACGGATTTTTGCCGAAAGAACTTTTCACGGGCGACCATCCGTTGCTGGAGCGCGGTTATTCGCCCATGACCGTTCGGTTTTTCATGGCGCAATCGCATTACCGCAGCACGCTCGATTTCAGCAACGAAGCGCTCCAGGCAGCCGAAAAAGGCTACAAGAAACTGATGGAGAGCATTGCCCGGCTGCAAAAACTGGAACCGTCGGACACCTCATCGGTTAACATTGCCGAAATTCGCGGTAATTGCTACGCCGCAATGAACGACGATTTTAACAGCCCTGTGCTTATTTCGCATTTGTTTGAAGCCGTGCGGATCATCAATTCGGTTGCCGATAAAAAAGAAAGCCTCACGGCGACGGATATTGAACTGTTAAAGTCGTTGATGCAGACGTTTGTTTTCGACGTACTGGGATTGCTTGACGAGAGCGATGCAAACGCCGGAGGCGAGGTAATTAACGGTTTGATGGAGTTAATCCTTGATATTCGCAAATCGGCGCGTGAGAACAAGGATTGGACTACGTCCGATAAAATTCGCGATAAACTCAAAGCCGCAGGCGTGGAAATAAAGGATACGAAAGACGGCGTGGAGTGGCGGGTATAATACTTGACGAGCAGGTGACTTGGAGAGAGGGAGAAAAGGAAAGATAATGAGATGGTTTGATTCTCATAAATGATGTAACAAAGTTGTTTGTAGATTTTTTTTGTTTATCTCGGAGAACAAAGAGTTAATTGACATTTCCAGCAAAACCGTCAGTTTTAACGATCCGGTTTTTAAATTGTGGTTTAAGAAAAAGATGCGAAGATTTTCGTGAAAGAAGATGAATAATCAAAATGAAATAGTTATTTATCAGGCAGATGAATCCTTTCAAATGGAAGTTCGTTGGGAGGATGAAACAGTGTGGCTGACATTAAACCAACTAAGTAATTTATTTGACCGAGATAAATCTGTAGTTTCAAGACATATTCGAAATATATTTAAAGAAAATGAATTGAATCGCGTTTCAGTTGTTGCAAAAAATGCAACAACTGCAGCGGATGGAAAAGTCTATCAAGTTGAATACTACAATCTCGATGTTATCATCTCCGTTGGTTACCGTGTCAAATCCCAACGTGGGACTCAATTTCGAATATGGGCAAATAAAATATTGAAAGATTATTTGTTAAAAGGTTACGCCGTTAATCAACGGCTCGAACATATTGAGCGGCGTTTGTATGACCACGACCAAAAATTTGATTTACTGATAAAAACATCGCTTCCTCCATCGTACGGAATTTTTTTTGAAGGACAAATTTTTGACGCCTATAAATTTGTGGCAGATTTAATAAAATCGGCTAAGAAAAATATAATCCTGATTGACAACTACGTTGATGAAAGCGTTTTGTTTATGCTGTCAAAGCGAAAACAAAATGTTTCCGCGACAATTTTCACAAACAAAATATCGAAACAACTGCAGCTCGACGTTGATAAATTCAACGCACAATACGCGCCAATCGCCGTAAAGCTGTTCACCAAATCGCACGACCGATTTCTTATTTTAGATAACACGGAAGTTTATCACATTGGCGCTTCGCTCAAAGATTTGGGAAAGAAATGGTTCGCTTTTTCTAAAATAGGATTAAACGCCAAAGAAATAATCGAAAAATTAACGTAAAGTGCCGTCTAATTGTCTAATAGTCTAAAAATCTAACAGTCTCTCAAAATGCAGATAATCATATCACCGGCCAAACTAATGGATTTCAGCAAGGAATCCGATAAAATAAAACCAACCAAGCCGCAATTCCTGGATAAAACGGCGCAATTGGTGGAAGTTTGCCGGGAGTTATCGGAAAAAGATATTCAATCGAAAATGAAGATCAACCCCAACATGGCGCGCGATGTGCATGAATATTACCAGACATTCGATTTCAAAAGCACGCCACGGCGTGCAGCTTCGCTGGCGTACAACGGCATTGCGTACAAAGGATTGAACGCGCACGATTTTACGGCAGAAGATTTCGATTTTGCGCAGCAGCATCTGAACATTATTTCGGGATTGTACGGATTTCTTCGTCCGCGCGACGAAATTAAGCCGTACCGGCTGGAAATGGTCCGTAAAATTGCGCCCAAGGGCGTTAAAAATCTATACGATTTCTGGCAGGATACGCTCAACGAACATCTGTCGAAAAAACTCAGAAAAGACGAAAAAGTGATTATCAACGTGGCTTCTAACGAATACTCCAAAGTAGTACAGAAAAGCAAACTTCCGAAAGGCACGAAAATCATCGATATTCAGTTTCTACAACAAGAAAACGACGATTTAAAGCAAATTGTCGTTCACACTAAAAAAGCGCGCGGACTCATGTCGCGTTTCATCATCAAGAACAAACTCGCGCACAGCGAAGAAGTAAAAGCGTTCGATTACGAAGGGTATTTCTTTTATCCATCACTCTCGGACGATAAAAAATGGACTTTTGTAAGATAATTTACAGCCCACTTTCAATCTCATTCAATCTTTTTCAATCTTTTTCAAAAAAAATGACAGACAACAGAGTTACCTTTGCATCAAAACTCGGCATGATAGCAGCTGCGGCAGGTTCGGCCGTGGGACTGGGAAATATTTGGCGGTTCCCAAGCACAACCGCCGACGGCGGCGGCGCCATTTTTATTCTTATTTACCTTGCGTGCGTGCTCTTTCTCGGTATCCCCGTAATGATGACGGAGTTTATTATCGGCAGATCGTCGCGGATGAATACCGCAGGAGCATTTCACAAGCTGGCGCCCGGCACCCAGTGGAAATGGGTAGGCCGGCTGGGTGTTCTCACCGGCTTTGTGATCATGGGTTTTTACATGGTAGTTTGCGGATGGACACTCGATTACATTTACCAGTCGGTGAGCGGAAAACTGAACACCGTATCGGATTTTGCCGCTAATTTTGCCGCTTTGCAGCAAAACCACCTGAAGCAAACACTTCTGATGGGGTTTTTCATAGCCATCACCGCCTATTTCACGCTTTCCGGCGTGAGAAAAGGCGTAGAGCGTTCGGCGAAGATATTCATGCCGATACTTTTTCTGCTGCTCATTGTCTTGGGTATCCGGTCAATGACCTTGCCGGGAGCTTCCAGCGGATTGTCGTTTCTTTTTCAGCCCAATATGGAGCACGTGAAACCAACGGTTTTTCTCGATGCCATGGGGCAGGCGTTCTTTTCGCTTTCGCTCGGGATGGGTTGCATGATCACATATGGCTCCTATTTCAGCAAGGATTCCGATCTCACAAAAACGGCCGTGCAGGTTTCGGTGTTGGACACACTGGTGGCCATACTTGCCGGTGTGGTGATTTTCCCGTCGGCCTTTGCGCTCACTACCAACCCAGACACCATTGTCTCCGATCTGGTGCAAGGTGGCCCTGGGCTCCTGTTCATCA
>JAQVEB010000128.1 GCA_028698105.1 Petrimonas sp.
ATGGGAGGAATGGCTCCGATCACGCTTCCGGGAATAACGGCAAACGAAGTTATCTTTTTAAGCGGCGTGTAAACAAGATTATACCACACAAACGCCAGAAAACCCAAAAAAGCCGCTACGAAGCCGCTACCGGTATAAATAAGAATCGTTCCCCCGATAATTTCCAGCAGAGCTATAACCACAACGGCAGAGGGTTTAATTTTCCCGGAAGGTATGGGGCGATTTCGGGTGCGCTTCATCAGAATATCGGTGTTTCGCTCCTGAAAATGATTGAATGCCGCCGAACCGCTTGCGAGAATAAAAATCCCGATCAGGACCAAAATAGCGCGCTTATCAACAGTCCCCGATGCCAGTGCATATCCTGCCAGCGTAGTAAGGGTAGTGGCAAAAGTAATTCTAAATTTATGTAAGTCAGCTATTAAGCGTATTTTGTCCATCGCTTTATACATCATTTCTTAATCTCACAAAGGTTTTTTAAATTAATTGCAAAAGTAGGAATATAACCGTGAAATCCGCAAACAATTCCGATTTAAATAAACTAAATGGGAAACATTCTTTTTAAAAAAGTTGGATAAAAGAAAAATATTCTTAAATTTGCGAACTGAGAAAAGTTATAAATAATTGTTACCTGAGGTATGATAAGGAAAAAATATTTAAAAAATTTATTCAAAGGGGTCGGATTTCTGGGACTTGCTTTTTTGTTAAGCGGTTGCGAGAAAATGATCGTATTCAACTCCAAAGGGCCGATAGGACAACAACAGGCGCAGCTCATCATTGTGGCATTTGCCCTGATGCTCATTGTGGTAATTCCGGTCTTTGTGATGGTGATTCTGTTTTCAAGGCGTTATCGCGCTTCTAACAAGAAAGCCAACTACCAGCCGGATTGGCACGATTCCCATAAGGTTGAATGGGTGATATGGTCTATCCCCGTTGCCATTATCATTGTGCTTGCCACGCTGACATGGAAGTACACGCACGCGTTAGATCCCTACAAACCTATAAAATCGGATAAGGAGGCGCTGCAGGTTGAAGTGATCTCAACCGACTGGAACTGGCTGTTTGTTTATCCCGATGAAAATGTGGCAACCATTAATGAGTTAGTGATTGAATCCGGCCGGCCGGTGCGATTCAAGTTGACTTCCGCAACCGTTATGACTTCGTTTTTCATCCCGCAGCTTGGAGGGCAGATTTACGCGATGGCGGGGATGCAAACCCAGTTGAATTTGTTGGCAGACGAACCGGGCGTGTATCACGGACAGAACATCGAGTATAGCGGTACGGGGTACCATACCATGCACTTTAATGTGATCGCCAAATCACCCGAAGATTTTGCTGCGTGGATACAACAAGCGAAACAAAGTCCCGAAGCGTTAAGTACGGAGAGATACCAGGAGATCAGCGGCAAACAAATCGAAAACTATCCGATTACAACGTTCTCGTCGGTAGTTCCCAATCTGTTTCACGACGTCATGGCTCCCTACATGGAGTGGATGGGGCATGGAACAATGCCGTCATCTCACGATAATATGCATGCGCCCGATCATTCGGGACATGAGATGCATAATAACGAACATGCAGGCCATGATATGCCTGAGCATGAAATGGCAACAGATACGATGAAAATGAATCATTAAAATTTGGAGAATACACCATGTTTGGAAAATTAAAATTTACAGATATACCCACCGATCCGCTTATTCTAAGCGTAGTTATAGGAATGATCGTAGGTGCTGTTGCTATTATCGCAGCATTAACCTATTTCAAAAAATGGGGCTATTTATGGAAAGAATGGCTCACCTCCGTTGATCACAAGAAAATAGGCATCATGTACATTATTTTTGCTGTAGTCATGTTGCTTCGCGGTTTTGCCGACGGAATTATGATGCGCACTCAACAAGCCATGGCCCTTGGAGCAAATCAGGGCTATATGGATGCTCATCACTTCGATCAGATTTTCAGCGCTCACGGAACCATCATGATTATTTTCGTGGCAATGCCATTTATGTTCGGTTTGATGAACCTTGTGATTCCGCAGCAAATAGGAGCCAGAGACGTAGCGTTTCCGCTGTTGAACTCCATAAGTCTGTGGTTCACAATTGCCGGAGGAGGTCTGATGATGATTTCACTGGCGATTGGTGAATTCTCTAATACCGGTTGGACGGGTTTGGCGCCTTTGTTTGAAAAAGAATTCAATCCCGGAGTTGGAGTAGATTACTGGATGTGGGCATTTCAAATAGCGGGAATAGGCTCCACGTTGGGGGGCGTAAACTTTTTCACCACCATAATAAAAATGCGCGCACCGGGCATGAAACTTATGAAAATGCCACTGTTTACGTGGACATCCCTTACGGCTAATGTGCTGATAATAATATCATTTCCGGTGATCACGGCAGCTCTGTTTTTATTAACCATGGATCGTTATTTGGGAATGCACATCTTTACCAATGAACTTGGAGGCAACATGATGTTGTGGAACAACCTGTTCTGGATGTGGGGTCATCCCGAAGTGTATATTGTTGTGCTTCCCGCTTTCGGCGTCTTCTCCGAAGTGGTTGCCACTTTTTCAAGAAAAAGGATTTTCGGTTACAAATCGTTGGTTTATGCCACCGCAGTGATCATGATCTTGTCGTTTATCGTGTGGCTACACCACTTTTTCACGATGGCAAACAATCCCAATGTAAATATATTCTTCGGCATTACAACCATGATGATCGCCATTCCAACCGGAGTGAAGGTTTATGATTGGCTTTTTACGATGTACCGGGGGCGGATTGTCTTCACCACGCCGATGTATTGGACGTTGGGATTTCTGGTATTATTCGTTTTGGGCGGAATGACGGGAGTTCTCATGGCCATACCTCCGGCCGATTTTATGGTTCACAACAGCTTATTCCTTATCGCGCATTTTCATAATGTGTTGATACCCGGAGCATTATTCGGTTATCTTGCAGGTTTTAATTATTGGTTCCCAAAAGCGTTCGGCTTTCGTTTGAACGAAAGATGGGGCAAACTCTCCTTCTGGGGTTGGGCCGTTGGCTTCTTCCTCGCATTTATGCCGTTATACGTTGCCGGTTTCATGGGAATGCCCCGAAGAATGGCGCATTACAATAATCCCGAGTGGCAGCCTTATCTGATTGTAGCAACCGTTGGAACTCTCATTATCGGATTCGGCATTTTTGCTATGTTGGTGCAGCTGTTTTTGAGTGTCAAAAACAGGAAGAAAAACAGAGACCTGACAGGCGACGCATGGGGATACGGAAGAACGTTGGAATGGCATACGGCTTCTCCTGCGGCCGATTATAATTTTGCCATCATACCGCACGTAAAAGAGATTGATGATTTTGCAAGAATGAAAGCAGACGGCACAGCCTTTAAACAGCCTGAAAAATATTATCCCATTGTAATGCCAAAAAACAAGCCATACGGCCCCATTATCGGAGCATTGGCCATTGCCTTTGGATTTGCTATGGTTTGGTACATCTGGTGGCTTGCTGTTGCAAGTTTACTGGCAATTATAGCCACCGTAATATTTATCGGCTTCGATAACGATAATGAATATGTAATTCCTGCCGGGGAAGTGAAACGAATTGAAGACGAACGGTTCGAAATCATGTCTGTTGCTTCGGATCAAAATATTATTAACGAAAAGGAGGAAAAATAAATGAATACTACTGAAGCTAAAAATATGGATGAGGCTCAAGTAATCGCCGCAGAGCATGCGCATCATGCAGAAATAAACACATTTGGTTTCTGGATTTACCTGATGAGCGATTTGGTCATTTTTTCGGTGTTGTTTGCCACATTCGCCGTTCTCGGGAAAAACTACGCCGGCGGGCCCGGGCCCACGGAATTGTTTCACCTGCCGTATTTGTTTATAGAAACCATGTTCCTGCTTCTCAGCAGTGTTACCTTCGGATTCAGCATGGTGGCAATGAACGAACATAAAAAGAAAGCTGTGATTATTGGTTTGATTATCACCGGTTTGTTGGGTTTGGGATTTATCGGCATGGAACTGTACGAATTTCGCGAACTTATTATGGCAGGGCACGGGCCGGATAAAAGTGGTTTTCTCTCGTCCTTCTTCACCTTAGTGGCTACGCACGGAACTCACGTTACTTTCGGGTTGCTTTGGCTGGTAGTGATGATCATCCAGGTTATAAGACAAGGATTTTCATACGGAGTGCGTTCCCGATTGGTAAGACTGAGCTTGTTCTGGCATTTTCTGGACATTGTATGGGTAGGAGTGTTCACGTTTATCTACCTTATGGGAATGGTGTAAATAGCTGCACGCGATAAAAACAGAATAGAAACAAAAAAATAGGAGACAAAATAATGGATCAACCGCATCATGAAAATGAAAATATGGGGGCAGGGCACATAACGAAAAGAAATTATCTTATCGGATTTATTCTCGCTACTGTATTGACTGTCGTATCTTTTGGATTAGCGGCTTTTAAAGAATCAATGCCGAGAAATGTAATTGTTATTATGCTTTCTGTAGCTGCACTGTTGCAGATGCTTGTTCATTTGTATTATTTTCTGCATCTGAATAAATCGTCTGAGCAACGGTGGAATGTTATCGCATTTGCATTTACGGCCTTGCTGATATTTATATTCGTAGGCGGTACCATCTGGGTTATGTACACGCTGAATTTACGGATGATGTAAACCGCACATAAAACGAGAACAGATTTTTAATTGATATTCCCGAACCACGATGATCAAAAGTGGTTCGGTTTTTTTATGACCTGTTTTTTGTGTCTGGTTCTTAGCCGTGCGGATGAATTTATGATCTATTCGATCAGTTTCCTGTCTGTGACCGGTTGTGAGTTTCGCGCATGTGGTGCAGACAAAACAACGCCGGTAGAACGTTGCGCCCTTCCGGTTTTATTGTCCATAAGCCTGTTTGATCTTGTCCACCTTCTCTTTGCGTTTACGGGCTTTAATGTTTTGGATGGTACGTACCGGATCGAGGTCAATGTTTCGATACTTCGGGGTGATTGTATTACGCAGTTTAACAAGCCATTCGGGTGAGCTTTCATCGGTATAAATGCCAAGGTCATAGTCGTTTCGAGTATGCTGTGCCCATTGCAGTTTACTGCGCGCATCGGGGACTTCGTGCACTTTTCCGTCGGAATAATTAATGGCGGCTCTGGCCGGTTGCGATGGGTCTTTTACTTCAAAAGCTTGTTCTTCGATGTCTTTTTCGAGTTTGGCTATTTCTTCGGGAGAAACAGGTTCGTTTGTTACCACGCGGTCGTATTTGGTTGGCAGTTTGGTGGTAGGAGATACTTTTAACACATCGGAATTGTATTGCTGAGTTTGTTGTGGGTTTTGGTACTTGAATTCGGGTTTCATCTCCAGTGCAGACGATGATCCGAGTGATTTTTTCAACTGTCGCTTAAAATCGTCGCCGGTTTGTTGGGCGCGCACCTGTTGGGCAACCGCTGCAAGCGTTACAATGAGGATTATGCTGTATGTTGCCCGGTGGTTTTTCATCTTTTTTTATCAAAGATTGCTGTATGTTGAATCAGATTGATGTAGATTGATAAAGATTGAAAGAGATTGAAAGAGATCGATGGGTAGCCAACGAAAAACGAAGGCAGAGTCATCGTCACCCTCTCGCCCTCTCTCCCAATCACAAAGTCACCCTCTCACCCAGTCACGAAGTCGCCCTCTCTCCCAGTCACGAGTCACCCTCTCTCCCAGTCACAAAGTCACCCTCTCACTCAGTCACAAAGTCACAAATCACTCCTCCATCTGGAAGCTGTACGACCCGATATGGCTGCTGTCGGCAAAAATATCGGTTTTGTACGTTCCGGGCATCAGAAATTCCTCGATATCCCAGTACAGCGTAACCGGCGTTTCCTCGCCGCCGTATTCCAGAATGCGTTTCATGGAATACTGCAGGTTGCCGTTTTCGTACGGGAACGTATCACCCGGATTCTTTGTGAGCACGCCACCGTCGGGCGACATGATGCGCACGTAGATGGTTCTTTCTCCCGGCTCGGCCGTGATATTTTTGCTGATGGTGAACGATACCATGAACCGGTTGCTGCGGCTCAGGCGTTTTTGCTCCTTTCCGCGGTCGTTCACAGCTTTCACCCGTATGCCGGTGGCATCGAGTTTCGCTGCCAGCGAAACTTTCTCCGAGAGTTGCTCCCTTTCCTGCGAAACCTGGTTGAGCGTACTGCGGGTTTGCTGGTATTGTTGTGTAATTTGTTTGTTTTCGGCTCGGAGTTCTTCGTTCAGGCGATTGAGTGAATCAATCTGCACAATATACGATTTCAACACTTTACGCAGGGTACCCAGTTCGTCTTTCAACCGCTTAATTTCTTTTTGGTCGGTGGCTTTGGTGAGCCTGAGTTGCTCCTGCAGGCGCTGCACTTTGGCCTGTTCGTTCTCCAGCTTGTAGAGCAGCGAATCGTTTTGCACGCTGAATTTAAAGCCTTCGTATTGCATCGAGATGGCCTCGTACTCATCCTCCAGTTCCTGCTTGTCAATGGCATGCTGCTGCGTTATGTCGCTGATCTGTTTGTTCTTATTGATAACAAACCCGATGGCGACGCCAAGCACGATCACCAACACGCCAATGATGGCTATCAGTTGCGGAGTACGTTCTTTGAAGTCTATTTTCATGAAAAAAAAAGTTTACGATGCAATCGGGAGCAAAAATAAACCATTTCCCTATAAAACCCAATTGTTAAAACCCGATTTTGTTTAATTTAAGATTTAACGCACGGCATTTAGGAATAATAAGCATGCGGAGTGCGGAGAGGCGAACTACAAAAATTCCGATAAATGATTTCGGTCTAAAAGTCTAATGATCTAACAGTCTCAAAATATCGAAAGCTTGGTCTTAGTAGTAAATTCTTCCAAAAACAGCATGCCTTTGTATGAATTTCCTTTCTTGTTGAGGCGAGGGCTCCACACGGCGATGGCGTATTTTTCGGGCAACACGGCCACGATACCGCCGCCCACGCCGCTTTTGCCGGGTAACCCCACTTTGAAGGCAAACTGTCCGGCTTCGTCGTAAAAACCGCAAGTTTGCATGAGCGCGTTGGTCCGTTTGGTGCGGCTTGGCGAGAGGATTTGTTCGCCGGAGTAGGGGACAACGCCGTTGTTGGCGAGGAAGAGAAAGGTTTGCGTGAGTTCTTTGCAACTCATTTCGATGGAGCACAGGTTGAAGTACAAGTCCATCACGATGTCAATGTCGTTTTTAATGTTTCCGAACGATTTCATCAGGTTTACCAGCGCGTAGTTTCGGAAACCGGTCTTTTTTTCGGAGTGCGCCACCAGCGGGTTATAGTTGATGGAGTTGTTGCCCGATAACCTGCGGATAAACGACAACATGTTCTCTTTTGGCGAAGCCAGCACGCTTACCAGAATATCGCACACCACAATGGCGCCGGCATTGATGAACGGATTGCGCGGGATGCCCCGGTCATGTTCCAGTTGTACCAACGAGTTGAAGGCTGTGCCGGCCGGCTCCAGGTCGGTGCGCTGCCATATCTCGCTTTTTATCCACGAGTAGGCCATGACAAACGCCGGCACTTTCGCGATGCTCTGAATGGAAAAGCGTTCGTCCGCATCGCCGAAGGCGAATTGTTGCCCGTCAACGGTGGTGAGGTGCACGCCGAATTGGTCAGGGTTCACGTTGGCCAGTTCGGGAATGTAGTCGGCCACTTGCCCTATATCTTCTACGGCTTTCAGATCGTCGTAAATATCGTGGAAGATTTTTTCGTAGGTCATTTTTTCAGACGGTTAGACTGTTAGATAATTTTTGAGGATCGGTGTCTCCCTCCCTTGTGCGGAGGGGCTTCACAAGCAAAACACGTAATCCGTTTTACTGATACTGAATATATACCGGTTGCGGCTGCAACTTCATCAACTCCGCAGGAGTGAGCATGCGGTGCGGGGGACGTTTCAAATCGTTTTTGTAAAACAGTTTAAAACCGGTGAACTGCACGGGTTCGCGGCGGATGTAGCGTTCGTACGTGCTGTATTTGAGTTCTGGAGCGCCCCAACCATCCATGTTCATCACGAGTTGAACTTCGGGGTGCAGTCCGATGTCCCTGTAATTGGTTACCATGCCTTTAGTAAATCGGTGAACAATGAAAATCTTCGGCGGAAGGTTGTTGTCTTTCACCAGTTTCGCGAGGTAGTCCGAGCAAAAGTTGATGTCTTTGGCGTCGTATGTGCCTATTTTTTTTCCGGGAGGCGTGCCGTCTTTCATTGAAAACTCCGGATCTATACCCAGATGAACGTGCGGCATTTTCAGGTATTTCTCCAGTCGGGGGATTTCGTCCTGTACGTTGCTCAGCGCTACCTGAACATCCAAAAACACGATGGCATTTTCCATTTTCGCAATCGCCAGCGCCGAATCAATCTGCGCATCGGGCATCCGGTAGCGGTATTTTCCGTCGTTCCATGGCGAACCTTGCGCCACCACGGCAATGTAGTGAATAGCCGGCACCACGGGCGTTTCGGGATCGGCTTCTTCCCACGCTTTCACTTCCGCTTTCAACCTACGCCATACTTCTTTCGGCGGATATTCGCCCAAGACGCCCATATTCTTCGAATAGAGGTTGCCGTAGTATGCCACCACGCGGTTGAACGGCAGAATGGCGCCGTCGAGCGGCAACGGTTGCTCTTTCACGGGCCAAAGGCCGGTGGTATCGCCGTTGGTAATGCTGTCCAGCTTGGCGAAATATTCCTTTTCGTCCACAAACTTTTTC
>JAQVEB010000129.1:0-7846 GCA_028698105.1 Petrimonas sp.
TGTCCACAAACTGTTTGAAGGCGATATAAAATATTACGTGAACCCCACGGGTAAGTTTGTCATCGGCGGCCCCCACGGCGATACCGGATTAACCGGCCGCAAGATCATTGTGGACACCTACGGCGGAAAAGCGTCGCATGGCGGTGGCGCTTTCTCGGGCAAAGACCCCTCGAAAGTGGATCGTTCGGCAGCTTATGCTGCACGGCACATCGCGAAAAACCTGGTCGCCGCAGGTGTTTCACCGGAAGTGCTTATTCAGGTTTCGTACGCCATAGGTATAGCGGAGCCGATGAACGTTTACGTGAACACGTACGGAAAAAGCAACGTGAAGCTTTCGGATGCCGAAATTGCCGATAAAGTACGGTTAATGTTCGATCTGCGCCCAAAAGCCATCGAACAACGTTTGAAACTGCGCAACCCGATCTATCTGGAAACGGCTTCTTACGGTCATTTTGGGCGCGAACCGCAGGTTGTGAAGAAAACCTTCTCGTCGCGTTATATGCCGGAACCGGTGCAGTGCGAAGTGGAGCTTTTTACCTGGGAGAAGCTGGATTATGTGGATAGAATCAAAGAAGCCTTCGGGTTGTAAAATACCTGAGCATCAGCCGTATTCAAACCGGCTGATGCTTTCGGTTTGAAAAATTTTTGCCAATGCAAAACGAAGAAAATTCGTCCGGTGTAGAGGTCGTTGTTTATTGCGCTTCCAGCTCCAATATTGATCGGGAATATGTTGACGCGGCCACAAACCTGGGACATCTGTTTGCCGAAAATAACATTACATGCATTACGGGCGCCGGATTTAAAGGGCTGATGGGTGCCATTAACTATGCTGTGATCGAAAAAGGAGGAAAAGCGAAAGGCATCATTCCCCGTTTTATGGTTGATAACGGGTGGTGTCATGCAAATCTCACCGAAACCATTATCACCGAAACCATTCACGAGCGCAAAGCTAAAATGGCCGAACTTTCCGACGCTGCCGTGGCGCTTCCCGGTGGGGTGGGCACGTTGGAGGAGCTACTGGAGATCATCACATGGAAACAGCTTCGCCTTTACGAAAATCCGATTATCATACTCAATGTGAATGGTTTTTACGATCCGCTTATCGAGATGCTTACAAAAATAGTGGATCAAAAATTCATGCATCCCATTTACCGCGAAATGTGGAAAGTGGTTGACACGCCAGAGGAAGTTATCGAAAATTTGAGAAATTTTAAACCGTGGAATCCAAAAATAGACAAATTTGACAAAAAAGTATTGTAATTTTGTCAAAAAAACAGGCGATTATCCGTGTTTGATACAATACCCGATACAACTCTCGATACTACGGCGTTTTTTCTGCAAAGAGACGCTGCGGCCCCAACAGTTGATTCTTTTTCTACCGAATTTTCGTTATACGAAGTAATTCCGAGCGATTCAACCGGAATGACGTTCAGAAAAGACACCGCTTATACACTCCAACCCAAATCTATTGGCAAAACGGGCATAGCCATCAATTATCCGCAACGCGAGGCGAGTTTGTTTTTTCTGCTTTTCGCATTTTGTTTTTTTATTTTTTCCATTTTTTACCGTTCCGCAGGCCGGTTTATGATTGATAGTCTGAAGAGCCTGTTCAGCTTTAGAAACCGGAATACAACGGTGCATAAGGAACAGGTGACCACCACCGAAGTGTGGGCGGAATTTTTTCTGTTGTTCCAAACTACGGTCATTTTGGCAATGGTTGCTTTCATCTTCTTTTGGGACAAAGGGATATCCGTTTTACCCATTTTTAAAAGAGACGGGTTGTTTTTAGGCTTTTTTTTGTTTTTCGCTTTTTTTATTCTTTTTCGCTACCTTATATACCGTTTTTTCGGAGCTGTTTTCTTTCCGCATCATGCAAGGGATTTTTCCGAGAAATACCTTTCGGTATTGCAAATAACCGGTATTCTGGCTTTTTTGCCTGCGCTGTTTTTTGTTTTTGTTCCTGAGTACACGTTAGTAGCTTCAATTTTGTTAATTATAATTTTTTTTATAAATAGACTGGTAGTAATTGTCGCTATTTTAGGTATTTTTGTTAAAGCCAGAATAGGTATTTTCTATTTTATTGTGTATCTTTGCGCCGTCGAAATTTTGCCTTATTTTCTGCTTTATTTGGGCCCGGTTTCGATGATTAATATCGTAGGCAATATTGTATTATGAGTGTAAAGAAAGTTAAGAGAATTCTTATTTCCCAACCCAAACCGACAGATAAATCACCCTATTTTGAGATAGCGGAAAAGTTTAACGTAGATATACAATTCCGCCCATTTATAAAGGTTGAACGCGTATCGGTGAAGGAATTCCGTCAGCAACGAATTAATATTCTTGATTTTACGGGAATCATATTTACGGCAAGAACGGCCGTGGATAAGTTTTTTTCGATGTGCGAAGAGCTACGCATCGTCATGCCGGAAACGATGAAATATTTCTGTATTTCCGAAACCGTTGCGTTGTATCTTCAAAAGTACATTGTTTACCGTAAACGCAAGATATTCTTTAGCCAGACAGGAAAAATAGAAGGATTGAACAATGCTTTCACCAAGCATTCAAAAGAAAAATTTCTTTTCCCCGTCCCCGATCAGCACAACGACGATGTAACCAAGTTTTTGGACGATAAAAAACTCAATCATACCGAAAGCATCATGTATCGCACCGTGAGCAACGATTTCGCTGAAGACGAAAAACTGGATTACGATATGATCCTTTTCTTCAGCCCGTTGGGCGTTTCGTCTTTGCTTAAGAATTTCCCCGATTTCAAACAGGGAGATATGGCTATCGGTTGTTTCGGATCGGCTACGGCAAAAGCGCTGGAAGAAGAAGGCTTGCGCCTCGATTGCGAAGCGCCGCTGCCCGGTATTCCGTCTATGACTGCCGCTTTGGAACTTTTTCTGAAAGAAAATCAAAAACATTAACCGCCTCAACGGAGCGTGTTACTCAGCTGCTCCCGTAAAAATTTACCGGTAAAATAAATAAATTTTATATTTTTGCTCCGAAAGCGTATTTAAAAATTGCAAAAACACTATCTTTGTTGTTTGTAATTGCTTTCGGAGGAATGCTATTTATCTATGGACGAAGGACAGCGTTTTACTTTTAAGAAAAAGGAACGTGTGACAGGCGTAAAACGGATTGAACATCTTTTTGCACACGGTCGGTCCTTTATTTCGTATCCGTTGCGGGTGATTTTTGTTGAAACAGACGGGCTCCACGGAAACAGGGTATCGGTTTTGATCAGTGTGCCGAAAAAAAGACTCAAATCGGCCGTTAAAAGAAACCGTGTTAAAAGGTTGATACGTGAGGCATACAGGTTAAACAAACATGCATTCTGCATTGATTCGGTGAAAGAAGCGCATGGTCTGGATATCGCCTTTATTTATGTGAAAGATGAATTGACACACTATACGGCTGTTGAAAAAGGTGTGCGCAAAGCATTGAAAGAAATTTCGAGACAATTGGGAGAGGAGGAGAAAAGTTGAAATTCATAAAAAAAGTATTGACGCAACTTCTGTTGGCTCCGGTTTATTTTTACCGTCAGTTTATTTCACCACTCACACCGCCCAGTTGCCGCTACACGCCAACCTGCTCGCAATATACGATAGAAGCATTAAAAAAACACGGCCCGTTTAGGGGCTCGTATTTATCCGCAAAACGCATTTTAAGTTGCAACCCTTGGGGTGGGTCGGGTTATGATCCCGTGCCTGAGCCAAAGCCAAAACCTAAAAAGAAAGCGTCGGAAGCAGAGTAAAATACACGATGGAACTATACGACGTACACACCCACCAAATTTTTTTAGAGGATAACGATGACCCCTATCACTCGTGTATCCTCGATGTTTACCCCCTGGAATTTGAAGTAGCCAAAGAAGCCTACGACCGTCATGCTTTTTCCTGCGGAATCCATCCCTGGTATTCCGAAGACAGCGAAAATCAGATGAAATACCTTTCCGAAATTGCCTCCGACAGCCGGATCGTTGCCATCGGTGAAACCGGAATTGACAAGCTGCGGGGCCCGTCTTTCGACATCCAGATTCCCGTGTTCAGAAAACACGTGGAATTATCGGAGAAGTTGCGCAAACCGCTTATTATTCACTGCGTGAAAGCGTGGGACGATCTTGTGCGCGTGCGGCAGGAAATGAATCCTGCACAACCTTGGATCATTCACGGTTACCGAAGCAATCCCGAGAATACGAAAAGATTGGTGCGCGAAGGTTTTATGTTTTCCATCGGCGATAAAGTGAATGTGGATTCTTTGCCGCTGATCCCGATAGATTCGCTTTTCTGCGAAACCGACGAAGATGAAATGGATATCAGGGAAGTGTATCTGCAGGCCGCTCAGGCGCTGAACATGGAATACGAAGACTTTGCCGATAAGATAGCACAGAATGTGCATCGCGTATTTCCATCGTTGGAACCGCCCAAACCGTTCGATCCCGAAGAACTGGAAAACGAAGCAGAGGACTGAAACTTTGAGAGTGGGAGACTTGGTGACTTGGTGACGAGGAGCGTGGGAGACGATGGCTTTGCCTTCGTTAACTTCGTATCTAAAATCTTACTTCGCCGTTTATTTTCGACCGAAATCTGCGGGAATTTCACCCCAGCTTTCGGTTTGCCATTTCAATATTTTATTTTTCCAGGTGTGGGTTTGCAGCCACTTCTCGGCGCGCGCAATAAGGTCGAAAACCGGTTTGTTTTTGTCCGAAGGTTCCAGTTTGGTGTTGCATTTCTTTTTTTCGATCCACTTTATCGCGTTCACGCTGTCGGAATAAATCGGGAAGTTGCGGTCGTCGTTGTTTAACAAAGCCAACGCGTGCACGATGGCCAAAAACTCACCGATGTTGTTTGTACCGCCTTCGTACGGCCCCACGCGAAACATCTCCAGCCCGTCGCTCACCCACACGCCGCGATATTCCATCCTGCCCGGATTGCCGCTGCACGCGGCATCCACCGCGAGGCTTTCGCGAACAATTTCGGCGGGAAAATCAAGCGACGGCGGCGCTTTTTTCTTTTGCGGCCCAATGTGTTTCCAGGGGTTTTCGGTGAATGCTTGCTGCGCTTCCGCCATTGAGTCGAAAGACTTGTATCGTGCGCCCTCAAATCCCGATACCTGTGCTTTGCAATCGTCCCACGAAGTGTAAACGCCGGGCTCAACGCCCTGCCACACCACGTAGAATTTTTGTTTCTTCATTATTGCGGGTTGGTTGGCTGGAACGTATCCTGATACGAATACGGTATTTCCTGCGTAGGCTTCGGTTCCTGAATCTCAATAATACTGTCAACGATAAATTTCGTGTATCCACGCCACGGTAGTGGGGCAAAGTATTCGGTATAGTGCAACTGCACTTGTTTTCCGCTGGACAACATCAACTTTTCGGCAATCTCTTTTTTCTCCACGGAAAAATCGAACTGATTCGATTGTAAACCTCCCGGTTTATCGGCTCTAAACCCTGTCTGAATCAGCTTTCCTTCGTATGTTTTAAACACTACGCCTTTGTACACCAGATAGTTTAACTCACCCGATTTTACACCTGTTCCAAACGGGTAATAGTATCGCACGTAAACAAAAATGCCCACGGCCAGAAGGATAAAGAAGAGGAACCAGCCCCAAACTTTTTTCTTTTTCTTTTTTGGTTGTAAATCGTCCATAAGTCTTTAATTATATTAGGTAGTTTAACCTTATTTATTGTCTTATTTTTTTTATTTTGATCGAGTTTAAAGGCCGTCCGCGATTATTCAATCTCTTTCAATCTCCCTCAATCTCCCTCAATCTCCCTCAATCTCCCTCAATCTCCCTCAATCTCCCTCAATCTCCCTCAATCTTTTTCGGCTGTAAAGGTACTTCTTTTTTGACTTTTTAGCTATTTATTGTGGCAAAAAACTACGCTATTCGTTCAATTTAAGTTAACTTTGTCAAGATGAATTCATCTCAGAGAATGAATAGGTTAAACAAATTTATTAATTAATTTATTATGAAAAAGTTAACGTTGTTGTTTGCCGTAACAATGATTACGTTGTTCGTTTGGGCGCAAGACAAAACCGGTGCATATACTTTTACGGTGGTGAAAGAAAACCCCATCACGTCAATCAAAAATCAGGCGAGTACCAGTACATGCTGGTGTTTCTCGAGCATGGGATTTCTGGAATCCGAATTGATCAAAGCCGGAAAGGGGACGTATGATCTTTCTGAAATGTACACGGTGAGAAGAAACTACGAAGATAAAGCGAAAAAATATGCCCGCCTGCACGGGAATCTTAATTTTGCTCCCGGCGGCTCGTTTGCCGATGTGATAGAAACAATAGACGAATACGGCCTGATGCCCAATTCTGCATACGAGGGACTGAATTACGGATCAAAAACGCACAACCACGGCGAACTTGACAAAATATTGGAAGGATACATGAAGGGAATTGCCGGGAGCAAAACCCTGTCAACAGCATGGTTTAAAGGTTTCGACGGCATTTTGGATGCCTACCTCGGCGAAGTGCCCGCCAATTTCACCTACGACGGAAAACAATACACGCCGCAGAGCTTCGCCAAAATGCTTGGCTTGAAGCAGAGCGATTACGTGTCCATCACCTCTTTCACGCATCATCCTTTTTATACCAAATTCCCGATTGAAGTGCCCGATAACTGGCGTTGGGCCGATTCGTACAACGTGCCGTTGAACGAGATGATCGAGATTATCAACAATGCCATCATGAACGGTTACACCGTGGCATGGGGCGCCGATGTGAGCGAAATCGGGTTTGGACGCGACGGAATTGCCATTGTTCCCGACGAGAATGCAACCGAGAACGCCGGAACCGATCAGGCGAAATGGCTCGGGCTTTCAGACAGGGAACGAAATATTACCTTGCAGGGAAAAGTAGGCAAAGAAGTGATGAAAGAAAAAAACATCACGCAGGAAATGCGTCAGGAAGCTTTCGATAATTTCCAGACGACCGACGATCACGGCATGCAAATTTATGGGATCGCAAAAGACCAGAACGGCAACAAATATTACATGGTGAAGAACTCCTGGGGCGAAGCTGGCCCGTACAAGGGGATTTGGTATGCTTCGGTTCCTTTTGTTGAGTACAAAACGTTGAATATCATGGTGAATAAGAAAGCGTTGCCGGCCGCAATCGCGAAAAAACTGGGCTTGTAACCCGCTTGAAAAAACAATAACACAAAATCAATTAACCCTGCCGATCCTTATGATGGAAATAGCTGAAATCTATAACATTTACAAAAACCATCCGGTTATCACTACCGACTCGCGCAGTTGCCCGAAAGATTCCATCTTCTTCGCCCTGAAAGGGGAGAATTTCAACGGAAATAAATTTGCGAAGCAAGCGCTGGAGAAAGGTTGCGCGTATGCGATAGTGGACGAGTGGGAGGGAACGCCCGACGATGAACACATCATTCTGGTGGAAGATGTGCTGACCTGTTTGCAAAAACTGGGGAACTATCATCGGCGGAAACTTAAGATACCCATTATCGGGATCACCGGATCAAACGGTAAAACCACTACGAAAGAGCTGGTTGCAGCCATTCTTTCGAAGGAGTTCAAGATTGCGTTCACGCAAGGCAATTTTAACAATCACATTGGTGTTCCGTTAACGCTGCTGTCCATGCGAAAAGAGCACGAGATGGGCGTGGTTGAGATGGGCGCAAACCACCCGGGCGAGATCGGCGAACTGTGTGCTATCGCCGAGCCGAATTTCGGATTGATTACCAACATCGGCAAAGCTCACATCGAGGGGTTCGGTTCGTACGAAAACGTGCGGAAGACCAAAGGTGAGCTCTACGATTTTATTCGCGAACATGAAGGCAAAGTTTTCGTGAACAACGACAG
>JAQVEB010000129.1:7856-8703 GCA_028698105.1 Petrimonas sp.
GCTGAAAGAAATGACTGATGGGATGGACAGAATCCTTTACGGCAGGAACAATCCCGAGCTTTTTGCATCGGGAACGCTTTCTGCGAAAACGCCTTTTTTGGAATTCGACTGGTGCTTTTTCGAGCACAAACATCACGTGAAAACCCGTCTGGTTGGGGAATTCAACTTCGATAATGCCCTTGCCGCGGTGGCCATAGGCAAATATTTCGGCATTAACGCCGAATTTATCAGTGCGGCGTTGGAAGAATATGCGCCCAAAAACAACCGTTCGCAATTTGAACGCACTGAGCGCAACGACCTGATCATTGATGCGTATAACGCCAACCCCACCAGTATGAAGGCTGCTCTGGAATTTTTCGTGAAGATTCCGTCTGAATTGCCGAAGGCAGTTATTTTGGGAGAAATGAAGGAGTTAGGCGATATCAGCGGGGAAGAACATCGCAATCTGCTGAAATTTTTATCGGAACAATCGTTCGATAAAGTGTATCTGGTGGGAGAAGCTTTCGACAAAATGTCGCCCGATTATCCCACCTTCACCACGGTTGATGAGCTTATTAACGAGCTAACGGTTAATCCGTTAACCGATCATTATATCCTACTGAAAGGATCACATTCGGTACATTTGGAAAAGGCGATCGAATCGTTGTAAGCTCTAACTCGTTACCTGTTGATCATCCGCTGGCTTGCTTCCGGGTATCGCTCGCCTGTGAGTTGTATTTTAGCCACTGCTTCATCCATTTTCCGCAAATCGGCTTCGGATAATTCTACGCCTGCGGCGCCCAGATTTTCTTCCAGCCGGTGAATCCTGGTTGTTCCCGGAATGGGCACGATCCACGGCTTTTGAGCT
>JAQVEB010000130.1 GCA_028698105.1 Petrimonas sp.
GGGATATTGGATAATGGCACCGAAAAATCGGTCATCGCATTCCAGCGTAGCGTAATCACCAACCACAATCTCAATACCCACATGGCTCATGCGCGTGCGCAAAACGGCCAGAGTGGGCTCAAAAACGCTTTGATCTACAAAAAGTGTTTCGGCATTATTTTTAACTTTATCGCGTGAACGCAACGCATACATCATCGTGGCTGCTTCGGCAGCTGCCGTAGCTTCGTCCAGCAGCGATGAGTTTGCCAACGGCAAAGCGGTAAGCTCGCTGACAACGGTTTGGAAATTCAGCAATGCTTCCAGCCGGCCTTGCGAAATTTCCGCCTGATACGGCGTGTATGAAGTGTACCAAACGGGGTTCTCAAACACGTTCCGGTAAATGGCTGCCGGCGTAATGGTATCGTACCACCCCATTCCAATGTACGAAGTATAAATTTTATTCTGACGGGCAATGTGTGTTATTTCCTGTGCATATTCGTGCTCCGAAAGAGCCTTTGGGAGAGATAACGGTTTTTCCAGACGAATGTCGGCAGGGATAGTCTGATCTATTAGTTCATCAATATCCGACACACCAATTGCCTCAAGCATTTTTTGCTGATCTGTTTCATTAATCCCGATATGGCGGGTTTTAAATTGTTCCATTTTCATAACATGAAAAGATTTAGTATTGATTTTTTATGATTCGCTTCCTACGTAAGGGTTGTACTTTTTTTCGTCGCCGATAGTTGTTGTGGGTCCATGGCCGGAATAAATCGTTGTATCGTTGGGGAGCACAAACAGCTTGCGGTAAATGCCATCAATCAGTTGTTCGTATGAACCTCCGGGAAGATCCGTGCGCCCGATGCTTCCGTTGAAAAGAACATCGCCCACGAATGCGGCACCCGCTTTCTCGTTGTAAAAGACTACACTTCCGGGCGAGTGCCCCGGTATATGAAAAACGTGCAGTTTTTGATTTCCAAACTCCACCACGTCGTTTTCGCGCAAGTAATTGCCGATTTTCGGTTGTGTTTCGTTCACTGGTGGAAAGCCGAACATTTTTAATTGATTCGAAATATCGGACAAAAAACCTTCATCAGCTTTGTGTGCCTCCGGCTTGATGTCAAAATGCGAAGCAATAAAAGGATTTCCAAAAACGTGATCGAAATGCAAATGGGTATTAAGCAGATGTTTTACAACCAGATCGTTGTCTATAATGTAGTTGAGCAGCGTTTCCTTTTCATCGGGATAAAAACACGACGGGTCAATGATCACGCATTCACCCGTTTCATCGGACAACACGTACGTGTTTACGGCTAAAGGATTAAACTCAAACGTTTTAACTTTCATCAATTGAGGTTCTTTGAAATAAAAAGATTTTCAAGCTATCTGAATACAAAAATAGTCTTTTCTTTTCAATTTTCCGAAAGGAAGAATGCGAATAATTGTTATTTGAAAACCGGCAGATAAACCAGTTTCTTGGTGTCAAAGAAAGGCTCTTTGAACCAGGTTGATAGTTCGGTGATTTCAACGTCGTTTTTAAACAGATGCGTTTCCGCCGATAAATCACCGCCTTTAAGGCAAATGATCCCGTTGGGAAGGGCGTTTTTTTGCTCTCTCGATATGTTTTTGCGGGTGACTTTCACCAATTCGGGCAAGAGCATTACGGCGCGGCTTACCACAAAATCGAACGTACGTTTCTCATCTTCGATGCGCGCATGCGCAAACGTTACGTTTTGCAACCCAATTGCCGATGAAATCTCCTGTGCCACACGCACTTTTTTTCCGATGCTGTCCAGAAGCAGGAATTTTACTTCGGGAAAAAATATGGCCAGCGGAATGCCGGGAAAACCGCCACCTGTGCCCACATCAATCACCGTTGTGTTGGGCATGAATTGAATATATTTTGCGATAGCAAGTGAGTGAAGAATGTGATGAACAGGCAGATTATCAACATCTTTTCGCGAAATAACATTTATTTTGCTGTTCCAGTCTTTGTATAAATCAATCAACGCATCAAACTGTTCGAGTTGATGTTCACTCAGGGAAGGGAAATAGGTTTTGAGCAGTGTTTTCACGGGCAGGTCAGTTTCCGGCGAGTTTAGAAACCACGGTATTCTCCCTCAGGAAAGGACGCACGGCGTCATAAGGAAGAAAAACAACAGGCGCACTTAGCTGATAAGCCGAGTATTCACCTTTATTGAACGTATAAGTAATGCCTTTGTTGTCAATCAAAAAATTCTTGTTCGGGGTTATCTCTTCGATACCGAAGTAGCCTAAATCGGCTAAATCATCCGTCCGCTGCATTTTATTCTGATCTAAAAGAGCCGAAATGAACAACATACGTAGCTGCACATCATAACCGGCCATAAAAATATCGTTCTCGGTGAGAAGCTTGCCGGTTTTAAGGTTCACCACATAGTTTTTAAACGATTCGTAGGAAGTTGAACCGCCCTTGTTGTTCGATTGCTTCACCTGAAACGAAAGAATGTTGTTGCGATTATAGACAATACTGTCCGAAAGGGTTTCGTAATAGGAGTAAAAAACATCGGGGCGCTGCCGGCTCTCATCGTCCTCATCCAACACAAGTTCGTCGAATACTGTATGGTTTGCCGGTTCCTGAACCGGCTCCGGAACATTGGAGCTAAATGCTTGCGCATCCGTACGATAATTTTCAACGTAATTAGCCGTATATTGTTTAATGACCTCTTCGGCCGGCAGTCCGGCATACGAATGTCCGAACGTGCACTCGATGAACAATTGTTGCAATTCTTCCAAATTGACTTTCCTCGATTCCACAGGATACACGTACTGGATGGATAAATTACACGATGGCTTGGACGGATTATTCTCCAGATGCGATTTTTCGGTTACCTGCAACGTATCAAACTTAAGACCGTTATCAGCTTTGAACATGCTTCTCCCTCCATTGTTGCATGAAACGAGAAGTATAGAAAGAAACAGATAAGCAGCCGTTGCAGGAGTGTTTATATATTTATTCATTCGTTCAAAATTGAAACTTGTTTACAAAAATACACTTTTTCTCACAAAAACGGTTTATTTAAACAGGAAATTACAACAGACAAGAATATTTTTTATTATGTTCCCGAACCTTATTTAGGTGTTTCGTGTTCGTTTTAGCCTGTTAATCCCAGCCGTCCGACAAATAAAGAACAAAACCCGAACTTATCGTTCGGGTTTTGTTCTTTTCATTCTGAATATAATCAATAGGAATGACTATCGGTATTTAAATCTTCGAGGCTCAACCGTTTTTTCTCCAACGCTCTCCAGGCGTAGAAAATATACGCCAAAACAAATGGTACGATCAACGAAACGATAGACATCGCCTTAAGCGTAAATTCACTCGACGAGGAATTTTGTATCGTTAGCGAGCTTTGCAAATCGGCAGTTGAAGGATAATATGCCGTGCCGTTGTAACCTGCCACCAACAGCAACATGGTTACGGTTATCACCGTTCCGATTCCGGCAAACCAAATGCCTTTTTTAAATCCGGATTTGAAGACCGTAGCGATTATTCCGTACAATACGGCTACGACTCCCAACAGGAAAAAGATCAATACCACAGGCATTTGCAAGAGGTTGTTCAGATACTTCATGCTTTCCATCGAAACTACTTTCGTGTTCACATCAACGGCAAAGCCTTCGGCGAATAGTGTCCAAATAAGGAAGATCAGGAAGAATACCACGAAAGGAACGCCATTAAACAGCGTATATTTTCGTGCTCTTTCCACCAATGCATCGTGATCTAACCGGGCTACAAAGAACAAACTTGCTAATGTACGGGCTAAAAACAAAACTGCAAACCCCAACATCCAGTTTCTCAAATTGAACAAAGCCTCAAGTCCGTGTAACGGATTTTCCCACTGACTGATAACCGGTCCGGCAACGCCCAATCCGGCAATGTTGCCTTTATTCACACTGAACTCCGAGCCGGTAAAGAAAGTGGCTACGGCAGCGCCTAACAAAAACGTACCCAAAACGCCGTTAATGAAAAGGAAAGTACGGTAAGTATTTTTACCGTAAATATTCCCCGGCTTGGTTTGAAATTCGTATGAAACTGCCTGTAGCACAAAGCAGAACAAGAGCAGCATCCAAACCCAGTATGCACCCCCGAAACTTGTGGAATAAAACAACGGGAATGAAGCAAAAAATGCTCCTCCGAATGTAACCAACGTAGTGAACGTATATTCCCATTTACGCCCTAAAGCGTTGATAACTAATCTTTTCTCGTCTTCGTTTTTTGCTAACGATCCAATCATGGATTGTCCTCCTTGCACAAAGAGAAGAAATACCAGCAAACCTCCCAACAGCGATATAATGAACCACCAGTAATGTTGTAAAAATGAATATGTTATCATAATATATCTATCTTTTATATGTTAGCAAATTATAATTCGGGGCCTTTTTTGATCTGTTTAACCATGATCGTTATTTCAGCAATCAATAATGCGGTAAATAACAACACAAAGAGCATGAACGTAATAACAACGTTCCCTGTGGCCAAGCCCGAAACGGCAGCATTTACCGGAAGAACATCCTGTATTGTCCAAGGCTGACGGCCTACTTCGGCAACAATCCATCCGAATTGCCCGGCAAGATAAGCCAATGGAATACTCCACAGCGCTACGTACTGTAGCCATCTGGTTGTCTCCATTTTCTTTTTGCCGTGATAATACCATACAATTGCAAACATCAAAATAAAGTATAACCCGATCATAACCATCAAATGGAAAGAGTAAAACGTTAAGGGTACATTGGGTACGATATCTTCCGGTTTATCGAGATAGCCGTATCCGAAATAAGCGTAATTTTCCTTCAGTGCCTGTTCATATTCCGAAGTATCGCGGCCTTCTTTTTTGACAGTCTGAAAATTAGCTAACGCTTTAACGGCCTTTTTCCCTTTTTCCTTTTTCGCTTCAAATGACAAGGGTGTTTCACCGCTCTTCACCGGAAATCCTCCATCTACGATGTCTTTTACTCCCGGCACAAAAGCATTAGCATCCCTGTAGCCCATCAACGATAGTAATTTTGGCAATTCGATTTTAAAGATATAGGGATTTACGTCGTCGTTGTAAGATTTTTTTGCCGGATTTAACATGCCTAAGGCAACCAGCCCTGCGCCGTGTTGTCCTTCATACAAACCTTCCATGGCTGCAAGTTTCATCGGTTGCTTTTGTGCAACATGGTAACCTGATCCATCACCGGTTACGGCGAGAAAAACAAAAGAAACCAGTCCGAAAATTGCGCCCACTTTTATTGACTTAAGGGCAAAATCCACGTCGCGTTTTTTAAGCAGATACCAGGCACCAATACCAACGGCAAACGAAGCACCAAGCCCCCACCCCGATAACACGGTATGGAAAAACTTGTTGATGGCCACAGGTGAGCTTATGAGTGCCCAGAAATCAACCATTTCGTTACGTACCGTATCCGGATTGAATTCCATACCCACCGGGTACTGCATCCATGCATTGGCTACCAAAATCCAGTATGCCGATAAGGTAGCTCCCGTGATCGTCAGCCACGTGGCTGTGAGGTGGGCTTTTTTACTCACCCTGTTCCAGCCGAAAAACATAATAGAGATAAACGTAGCTTCCAGGAAGAATGCCACGATTCCTTCGATAGCGAGAGGCGCACCGAAAATATCGCCCACGAACCAACTGTAGTTCGACCAGTTGGTGCCAAACTGGAATTCCAGAATTATTCCGGTAGCTACACCGATGGCGAAGTTGATCCCGAAGATAGTCTGCCAGAATTTTGCTGTTTTCTTCCATGCCTCATCTCCGGTTCTTACGTAAATGGTTTCCATGATAGACATGATCACACCCAAACCCAGCGTTAGGGGCACGAACAGCCAGTGGTAGCCGGCTGTCATGGCAAATTGCGCTCTCGACCAATCAATCAATGATGAATTCAATAGTTCCATAAAATTTCATTAAAAGGTTCTTAAATATATAAATTTTACTTGTTAAATGTGTCTGATCTGTCCACTAACTCCTCTCCTACGTAATTGCCTATATCGGTCTCTGATTTGTACTTTGAGCTCAAAAAATCGGGGAAAAAGATCGGTTTGAGAATGGCAAACATAATTATGAGTTTGACGATCACAACAATCCACAGCGTTTTGCCCAATTTCGACATGTGCGTAAATCCGTCCCAGAACATCCGGAACCAGTTAAAATTGGCGGTAGTATTGTCCGATTTTTCTTTCATCAATCTTTTTCCCTTCTTTTTAGAATTTATACTCAGTGTACGGCAAATCGAGCGATTCGGCTACACCTTTGAACACGATTTTGCCGTCAACAATATTCAGTCCGTAACGCAAGTCTTCGTATTTCCTGCACGCTTCTTTCCATCCCAATTCCGCCAGTTTGATAACGTACGGCAATGTGGCATTGGTAAGCGCACGCGTTGAAGTCATGGGCACTGCTCCCGGAATGTTTGCTACGCAATAATGCAGAACGCCGTCCACCTCGTAAACAGGATCGGTATGCGTGGTGGGATGTGTGGTTTCAAAACATCCGCCCTGATCCACCGATACATCTACCATCACGGTTCCGGGTTGCATGAGTTTCAGCATCTCTTTCGTGATCAGATGCGGCGCTTTTGCACCAACGGTGAGCGCTGCTCCGATAATCAAATCGGCCGTAGGCAATAACTCCGATATGGCGTATTTACTTGAATACTGGGCGATTACGTTAGCCGGCATCACGTCATCCAAATAACGCAGACGGTGCAGGTTGATATCGAGTATGGTAACGTTCGCGCCCAATCCGGCGGCCATATATGCGGCTTGCGTTCCTACAACGCCTCCGCCGATAATCACTACATTGGCAGGGCGAACACCGGGAACGCCTCCCAGCAAAATACCTTTTCCGTTCTGCGGTTTTTCCAGATACTTTGCACCCTGCTGAATAGACATACGGCCGGCAACTTCACTCATTGGCGTTAATAAAGGCAGGGAACGGTCTTTTTCCATTACCGTTTCGTAGGCAACACACGTCGCACCGCTGTTCACCATGGCTTCCGTAAGCGTTTTGCTGGAAGCAAAATGGAAATAGGTAAACAGCAACTGTCCTTTTCTGATGAGCGAATACTCTTTTTCGATCGGTTCCTTGACCTTCACGATCATATCGGCCGTTTGGTACACGTCTTCGATCGTGTTGAGCATGGTGGCCCCGGCTGACGTGTATTCGTCATCGGAAAACTTGCTTTCCACGCCGGCTCCCTTCTGCACATACACTTCGTGCCCGAATCTGTGAACCAGTTCCATAACTCCGGCCGGAGTCATGGCTACGCGGCTCTCCTGAGATTTAATTTCTTTTGGTACTCCAATTTTCATAAAGTAAAAAATTTAATTGTTATAGTCGTTTAATAAAACACGTTAAGCTTGCCCAATTCCGCCGATTGGAGGGAAAAATCCTCCGGGTTCATTGCCCAAATGAATGGTTCCGTTCATTTTCTCAAACTTATCAATATTTTCTTTCAAGGCGAAGAGCAAGCGTTTTGCGTGCTCCGGGGTTAAGATAATTCGCGATTTTACCTTGGCTTTCGGGATTCCCGGTACAATCCGTACAAAATCCACCACGAACTCAGAAGATGAGTGCGAAATTATTGCCAAATTTGAATACGTGCCTTGAGCTATGTCATCGGTAAGCTCGATTTGAATCTGATTTTCCTCTTTAAAATTTTCCATCTGCAATTACATCAAATTTAAGGCAGCTATGAATAACAATTAAATTAACATTTTTTCTGTAGAACAAAGAAAAAGATTTAATTTTATAAATCAAATTATATATCGGGTTTTCTACAGAGAATGTCCTTTTTTTTATTAAGTATGTCCTTTTTTATTTTCGATAGTATATCTATAGTCCTTTCAAAATCATTATCATTGCTGCCCGAAAGGGGTTAGAACAACTCTATTTGATGTAAAATTAGTACAAAAAAATGAATTTCCCCTATTCTGCCCTCTTTTTTTGCAGAAAACACAGGGGATTAAAAAACGGCTATTTTTCATGTTTTTTCACAATGGCGGTTAAAAGAAAGAAAATGCCATCTCATTGTCAGTTATATTTCATTTTTTCGAGATAAATTGCTATTTTTGTACTATAAAATTAATACAGGTATTTTTAATCAATATAAATAATTAGAACAATGGTAAGTTATAAAGAATTAGGCCTGGTCAACTCGAAAGAGTTATTCAAAAAGGCTGTTGAAGGCGGATATGCTATTCCGGCTTTCAATTTTAACAACATGGAGCAATTGCAGGCCATTATTTCGGGTTGCGTAGCAACCAAATCTCCGGTTATTCTGCAGGTTTCGAGCGGCGCGCGCAAATATGCCAACCAAACGTTGTTGCGCTACATGGCGCAAGGCGCAGTACAGTATGCAAAGGAACTGGGTTACGAAATTCCAATCGTTTTGCACCTCGATCACGGCGATAGTTTTGAATTGTGTAAAGATTGTATCGAAAGCGGATTTTCGTCGGTAATGATTGACGGCTCACACCTTCCATACGAAGAAAACGTGGCTTTGACCAAGAAAGTAGTGGATTACGCACATCAACACGATGTTACCGTAGAAGGCGAATTGGGCGTT
>JAQVEB010000131.1 GCA_028698105.1 Petrimonas sp.
TTTAATTCTTTTCTGCGGGTAATTAAATAATACAGGTAAATGAGCATGGTTTGATTGCCGTTTACCAGCATAAAATTACCGTCAGCGTCTCGTATTGCCGTGCCAATGCGGTCGGCGTCGGGATCGGTTGCCATCACCACATCGGCTCCCGTTTCAATGGCTTTTTTGATCGCCAGATCAAGCGCCGCCGGTTCTTCGGGATTGGGCGAAACAACTGTCGGAAAATCGCCGCTAATCACATCCTGCTCGGGAACATTGATGATGTTTGTAAATCCTACCGCTTTCAGCGCATCGGGTACCAACGTTATTCCTGTGCCGTGAATGGGTGTGTACACAATTTTCAAATCGTTGTGTCGTTCGATGGCTTCAGGCGAGAGTACCAGTTTTTTCACTTCTTCGATGAAGGCTGCATCCATGTCTTTGCCGATGATTTTTATCAGCTCTTTGTTCCCTTCGAATTTGATGTCTTCATTCGATTTAATGCGGTTTACTTCGGCAATGATATTGCGGTCGTGCGGGGCCAGAACTTGTGCGCCGTCGTTCCAGTAGGCCTTGTAACCGTTATATTCTTTTGGGTTGTGCGAAGCGGTGATCATGATGCCGCTTTGACAGCCGAGTTTGCGTATCGCATACGAAACTTCGGGTGTTGGGCGAAGGCTTTCGAAAAGATATACTTTAATGCCGTTAGCGCTGAAAATATCAGCCGATATTTCGGCAAACAGGCGGCTGTTGTTTCGGCAATCGTGTCCGATAACTACTCGAATGTCCTGTTTTTCAGCAAATTCTTTTAATAAATAATTTGAGAGTCCTTGTGTGGCGGCGCCCACCGTATAAATATTCATTCGATTGGTGCCGGCACCCATGATGCCGCGCAATCCGCCCGTCCCGAACTCGAGATCTTTATAAAATGCGTCAATTAGTTGCGATTTGTCATCGCTGTCGAGCATCTTTTGTATTTCAGCTTTTGTTTTTTCGTCGTAACTGCCTTTAAGCCAAACGTTGGCTTTGGCAGTAACCTGGGTTAATAATGTTTCGTCATCCATAATGTTTCAATCTTTTGAATGTATAACTTATTTTGTTGGTGGAACTCTATATCTGTCCCCTGTTTCTTTAACAATTTTCCGGTAATGTTCTTCGGGATATCCCGGACGATTTGGAAAAGCGGGTTGTCCGTAAGGATTTCTTTTGAATTTACCGTTTTCTTCTTTTTTGATAACGCCATCCATGTACTTAACGATCAGGTATTCGCCTAATTTTTTCCATTTGCCGACGCCATCGGCTACAACGGAGTTGGTGTATGCCGTAAGGTAATCGGTGGCAGCCTGTTTCGATTTTTTGTATAGTGCCGATGCTTCTTTCTCAACTTCGGGTTGCTGTTCCTTAAAGCTGTTTTCGAGAGAGCTTTGCACCGCTTGTACATCGGTAATCATGTCTTTATAGCGACTGTAAACCATGTTGGATACCCAATTGTGCATCCAAAAGGCCGACGTCCACGAAAATGTTACGAAATCGCCGTTGCCCACGCGCATTTCTTCGGGCGTGGCGGTGTTCCCGCAATAAACCGGATAGTACACGTTTTGTGCTGCGTCGTCCAACCCAAACCACAAAATTCCTCCGATGACATCGGGTAACCAAGAGCGCATTTGCGCTACGAACGAGAAACCGGTTTGTTGGGTGGCAATGGGGCGTTCATTGAAATATTTCACCGAATCCACTTCCCACGTGAGCGGCGACCAACGATAAGGCCGGTTATAGGGGCCAGCACCGGAGTCGTATCTCCAATCGAGGTCGGTGTTTTCGTAATGATCGCGCATATATGCTTGTGCATCCTGCACGGAGATTTTTTTATCGGGTTTGATGTATAAGGGCATGGGATCGGTGGTCTCACCTTTGGCGTAGCTTACGTATTTAGCCATATCTTTGTTCACGTGATTGAAAAAAGACCACACGCGGGCTTCACAAAAACGCTGTGCGCCAAAGTCGAGTGGGGCGTAAGCATTGGCAAAGCTGAAATCGGCATCTTTACCCGCGAAATATCCTTTTTCGCGTGCAAACGAAATTACATCGGGTGCATAAAGGCAATTTTCGGGATCGTTCAACGGAAATTGCTGAATGCGTGCCTGATTGGCATGTGCGGCAACGCAATCATCGGGAATGCGTACTGCAACCCACACGGCGCCTTTGTTGCCAACGCCTTTGCCGATCATTTCCATTATCCAGACTTCATTGGGGTCGGCAATGGAAAAAGACTCTCCCGAACTGTAATAACCGTATTTTGCAACCAGATCACCCATTGTTTTAATGGCTTCACGGGCTGTTTTCGCCCGTTGCAGGGTGATGTAGATTAAACTGCCGTAATCTATGATTCCGGTACTGTCCGACAATTCCTCTCGTCCGCCGTAAGTGGTTTCACCGATCGCTAACTGGTGTTCGTTCATGTTCCCGATCACGTTGTACGTTTGCCGCGCCTGAGGGATTTCTCCCAGATATTTTCCGGTGTCCCATTCATAAACTTTCAGCATCGCACCCGGTTTGTATGTTTGGGCCGGCCAATGATAAAGTTCTCCGTAAAGGCTGAAAGAATCGGCGGCATAAGAGATCATGGTTGAGCCGTCTGTGGACGCTTTTTTGCCAATTAAAAAATTGGTGCACGGAAGCGCCTGACTCATAGTAAAAAAGATAGCAACTATAGCTGTAATCGCTCTTTTCTTCATAAAATTAAATAGAAATAAAATTACACAACAAAGTGTAAAGATAGCCTATTTTGTTTGAAGTTTCTCATAAAAATGAAGAATATCTTTATTTATTTTAATTGGCATCGGGTTGCTGTTTAAAAATATTCGTATTTTTGTATCATCAAAAAAAGCTCTTGGCATGCAAAACAAGAACAAAAGAATATTAGGCTTAACGCGTTACCAACTTCTTATTTTAATCGCGTTGATCGGGATGCTTTTTTTCTTCAGCGACAGCAGCATTATGAAAAGAGTACGCTATGAAAAACAGATCAAAGATATAAAAAGAGAGATTGAGTTTTATCGTGCCCAAACCGATACCAATAAGGTCAAACTTAATGAATTACAGTCGAACAAAGACAACCTCGAAAAATTCGCGCGCGAAAACTACCTCATGAAAAAAGACAGCGAAGAGGTTTTTGTTATCGAATAGCATGTGTGGATTTCTTCCTCATATCAATAGATTTTCTTTTCTTTTCTAATCATTCAGCAATCTTGTTTGTAAATTTGTCAATGAATTAAGAGCTCGGGTTTGTTGAAGATTTTCCGGAATGAAAATATTGTAAATGAAGAAAATCAAGTAGTATTTTCTTCATTTATTCTTAATAACAGGCAATAACAGAGAATAAATACCCATACCGGATAATCATTTTTATGACGAAAATTATCCTATGAAGAAAAACAGAATTTTGCTGGTTGAAGACAACCCTGTTTTGCAAAAATCTACCACATACATGCTTAGGAAGCAAGGCTATGATGTGCTGCCGGTATCGGGGCATTCCGAGGCCCGTGCATTGTTAGACAACAATGTGTTCGATTTGCTTATCGCCGATATTACACTTCCCTATATCGCTGCTGGATTTGACCTGATTGCGAAAACAAGACAAGAATATGACCTTAAAAATGGAAGAATTCCCATTTTGGCAATGATGGTCAGCGGCGACAGCGATTTCCTGAATAAAGCTTCTGAAACGGGGATAGATGACTATCTGAAAAAACCTTTTTTCGAGGAAGAGTTTATCTTGAGAGTGAAGAGACTGCTGAAAGACGGATTGAGACGCACATCCGGGTTGTCGTTGCGCCGATGAGCGATTCTTGAGTAAAAGTGCCTCCATATCTCTTAATCTTTAAAAAGGACAAAACATACCAAAAAACCGGAAAACCACCCCAAATTATTCAACTATTGCATTTGTTGTCCACATTTCATAATCAACAAAACTTGTAAAACAAAAATATATCATTAACTTTGTCTGCGTTAATATCGCCGTCGTAAAAAGCAATGATCTTTCAACAACAAATTTTACACAATGCGGTTTCGAGTGCATAATTCTATTTTTGGATTATAGAATGCGTAAATCAAAAGATATTATATTTCAAATTTCCGGTGTTGCCATTTTATTGGCTGCCATTCTCTATTTTTTTCTTCCCGAGTTTGCTCCGTGGCTTATGGCCGCGGGAGTTATTGTTTTCACGATCATTACCGCCAAAAGTCCGTATGAAGGAAAAAGCATTCGAGGGAAACGTCTTTTCACTTTTCGGGTTTTTGCATGTGTGCTCATGGCGGTGGCCACTTATTTTATGTTTCGGCAACGAAACGAATGGGTGGTTATCATGCTGATCGCGGGTGTGTTTTTAACGTATTCCGCGTTTGTGTTGCCGAGGGAATTAAGCAGAGAAAAGAAAGAAGAGTAAATTTGATACGCATAGGTTTAACACTTTTAATATGAGACGAATATTAATTCTTGATGACAACCTTACCATTTGTTTGATGTTAAAGTCGTGGTTGGTAAAAAGAGGTTTCGTCGCCGAAACGGCGACAAACGTAGAAGACGCCATAACTTTGGTAAAAGACAAACCTTTCGACCTTATCTTATCCGATATCCGTATGCCCGAAGCCGATGGGTTTTCCTTCCTGTCGTGGGTGAAAAGATACGATTCCGATATTTTGGTAATGATGATGACCGGTTTTGTGGACATCGAAAGTGCGGTTGAATCCATGAAATCGGGCGCTGTGGATTACATCCCCAAACCGATTGATCCCGAAATCTTGTTCGGAAAAATTGAAGACGCGTTCAAGAAACACAACAAAAACATTGAAAAGAGAAAAACACAAACGATGTTTGTGAAACCTCCGGGAGAAGAATACGCTAAGCTGTTCGATAAACTGCATGAGGCGGCCGAAAAAGAGAAACACATACTCATCCTCGGTGACAGAGGTACAGGAAAAAGCTCCGCTGCCCGTTACATCTACGAGAAAAGCATGCGAAGCGTCGGGGCTTTCATTGTTTTCGATCGCGAAGATATGCCCAATAAAATGAAACCGGCAGCTTCCGACAATGCAGAACCAGCCATACAGGATTATTTGCAACAGGCGAGAGGTGGCGTGTTGTTCGTGAAATCCATTGAGAATTTCGATACTTTTGAGCAGGATGCTATTCTCCGCGCAATAACCACACAGAAAAAAGACGAATCGTTCACTCAAATAATTCTGTGTACGGATAAAAGTAAAAATGACCTCAAAAAGGAACTCATCCCCAAACTATATCAATATTTAGAAAAAGATGCTATAACCATGCCTTCATTAAACGGCAACAAAGAGGAGATTTTGTTTTTCGCACATCATTTTCTGATTTTCGCCAATATTGAAGTAAACAAAAATATCCGGTCGTTTTCGCCTGAAGTCGAGCACGTGCTTGTTACATACTCATGGCCCGGGAATATTCAGGAGATTAAAAACACCATTTTAAAAGCCGCGCTAAACACCCGGGGAACGGAAGTTCCGAAAGAAATAGCCCCGGAACTGCTGAAAAATAAGATAATAGATCCGGTAGTTGAAGAAGACAATGCCCTAATCAACGTGAAATCTCTGCGAAAAGAAAATTATGAGCGGGAGAAAATCAAAGATGCTCTCGATCTGGCCAAGTGGAACAAAACGATGGCGGCCTCCATTCTCAATATTGACCGAAAAACCCTTTACAACAAGATTAAGCAATACAAGCTCGAGGTGACGAATTAATTTTATCTCAAGATGAAATATGCCAAATACGCATCTAACGTAAAATACGTTGTTATTGCCGGATACGTGCTGGTGGTTGTGGTCATGGTTATCGGCCTTGTTTCGGTTTATCGTAATTTGGTAGATTTTTCCGAAAAAAAAATCAGAAACGAAGATTTATCGGAGTTAATGATCGTGAGCACTACGTTATCGAAATTGTATGAAATTGAGAGTTCCCAGAATTTAGCCAATGCCGAGCTCGCGCAGCAATATTTTAACAAGTACGATTCCATTTTGCCGCACGTACAGGAAAACATTGACACCTTAAAAATACTATCCAAAGATACTGCACGACATGCAAAACTGGATACCATTTCGCTGTTGCTGGGGCAAAAAAGACACAATCTGATCGAAATATCGTCATTGCTGGACTCCCTGAAAAGAGCGCCGTCCATCAAGCGCGAAGTGCAGAATTCGTACGTCCCGAGCGGTTTAAACAAGGAAATTCGCGATTACCTGAAAGACCGTATAGAGAACCCAAAAGAAACAGTCGGAACATCAGACACAACGGTCGTAAAACAGGACAGAAAAGGATTTTTGGACCGGGTACGCAATGTTTTTAATCCCAAAGAAGACTCGCTGGTCATGATCCGACAAACCACGCCTCTAATTGAAACTGATTCTTTCCGGTTTGTGATTGATACGGTGGTGAAAATGGTAAGGTATTCCGAAAGGTTAGACCTGGCCCGTCAGCGAAAAATCCAGGAAATACTTATGGCCCGCCAACTTTCCATGAATTACATGAATACGGCGCTCACTTCACGAATTGACGACCTGCTAAAAGGCATCGAAAATGAGGAGATGGAAAAGTCCATACAGCTTATCTCGGACAAAAATAAAGCGTTAAATAGTTCGCAACGAATAGTTTATATCGTTTCCTGGCTGGCCTTGTTGATTGCTGTAATATTCGGATTATTGTTCTTGCTGGACATAAACCGGATTCAGCGTTACCGGAAACAACTCGAAGCATCGAACGAAAAAATTCGCCAATTATTGGATGCCAGAGAACAATTGATGCTCTCGATTTCTCACGATATAAAAGCCCCGATGAGCTCTATTTTGGGATACATTGAGCTAATGTTGCCGCCCATCACCGACGAAAAAAAGAATCTGTATCTGGGCAATATGAAAAACTCCAGTGAGCATGTGCTTCAACTGGTCATTAATTTGCTGGATTATCACAAATTGGAGTCGGGAGAATGGGCTTTCAAGGAGATCAACTTTAATGTGCGGGATCTTGTTGAAAATACCGCAACCAGTTTTCGGCCCATTGCCGAGCAAAAAGAGCTGCAACTTATTGTTAATAATAAGATTAACGGCGAGTTGATGAGTCATGGAGATCCCTATATTTTGCGTCAGATATTATCGAATTTGATTTCCAACGCGATAAAATTTACGAACAAAGGCTCCGTTACGGTCACTGCCGCGGAGGAATTCGTGAAAATGCATTCGTGGTTGAGGCTTCAGGTTAAAGATACCGGTGTGGGAATTGATAAAGAAGACCAACTTTTGATTTTCCGTGAATTTAAACGTCTGGAAGGGAAAAATGCTTATCCGTCTGCCGAAGGAAGCGGTTTGGGATTGGCTATCGTGAAGGGGTTGGTAGATGAGTTGGGCGGTTCGGTAACGCTTGAATCCGAAAAAGGAAAAGGTGCCGAATTCACCGTGCTCATCCCGTTGAAAAAAGTGGAAGAAACAGAAAGAAACAGTGCGTTTGACAACGATATAGTAAATTACGATTTCGCCGGGGTTTCTATTTTGGCCGTGGACGATGACGAGGTGCAACTGACTATGATGTCTGAAATGTTGAAAACCAAAAACGCGAAAGTCGTAACCGAATCAAATCCGTTGAAGGTGCCCGATATTCTCAGGACAAATAAATTCGATATTATATTCATTGACATACAGATGCCTGTTACAAACGGTTTTGCTTTGGTGAGCGATATCCGTAAATTAGATGTGAATTACGTGAAATCAATTCCCGTTATCGCCTTGTCGGCTAAATCGGGCGTTTCGAGTGCCGATTTGGAAGAGGCCGGTTTTTCAGGATTTATGACCAAACCTTTTTCTTCCGAACAACTGTTTTTCAATATTTATCACTTCGTGAACGAAAAAACGGGTAAAAAGACGAATAATTTTATTTTCGGCGATAAAAAAACGGTTTCGGGAGTCGCTGCGTTGGTTGATTTCGTGAAAGATGATAAAGAGGCTTCGACGGATATTTTGCAAGCATTTGTTGATGATACGGGGAAAAACATCGAAAAGATGCGGAACGCATTCGTTGAATACGATCAAACAGCATCTTCGCAATTGGCGCACAAAATGCTGCCCTTGTTCCGAATGATCGCCGACGAAAAACTGGTGAAGTATCTGTCGAATTTAGAGAATAAAGTGAAGCTGATGCCCGAGGAAAAGGACGCCGTGCTAACGTTGTTGGAAAAATACAACCACGACGCGAAAGAACTGGTAGCCGGCATCGCGAAAAAATAACCATGGCACACAATTCGGTTACGGATAAATACAAACGGTATTTGCTGTTGGAAAAAGGGTTGTCGAAAAACACCATCGAAGCATATCTTGCAGATTTAGAAAAGCTTACAGATTTTATCGAAGCTGCTGGCCTGTCGGTTCAACAAATCACTTACAACAACCTCGAAACGTTTGTAGCGGAATTGCACGACCAAAAAATCGCTCCGCGATCCGTTGCGCGTATCATATCGGGCGTAAA
>JAQVEB010000132.1 GCA_028698105.1 Petrimonas sp.
AAGGAGGAATTAATATTTTAAATCCGAACGATATTGAGAGCATGCAGGTACTTAAAGATGCTTCCTCAGCATCCATTTACGGAGCAAGAGCTGCTAATGGCGTAGTTATCATTAGCACTAAACAAGGGAGACAAGGAAAATTTTCCGTCAATTTTGACTCGTATGCGGGAGTACAAACATCGGCAAAAACAATGAAAATGTTAGATGCACAAGAATTTGGAGATATGTTATGGATAGCTATGCGCAACGATGGCAAAAATCCTTCAAGTACAGTTTATGGAAATGGGGCAACAGCTGTAATTCCAACATATCTTGATGCTGATAATAAGTTGCCTTCGGGAAATGTAAACTGGGTAGATGAAATTATGCAAAGCGCTACGATTCAATCATATAATCTATCTCTATCCAAAGGGGATAAAACAGCAAACCAATTATTTTCACTCGGATATTTTGATCAGATGGGCCTATTTAAATATACCGGCTTCAAACGTCTTTCCGGAAGATTTAACTCGGAATATAAGCTATTTGATGGCGTGCTAACTGTAGGTGAAAACATGACATTAGCACACGGATGGGGAACATCCGTCACCAATAACTCAGCTTTGGGAGGAATGTTATATAATGCCTATAAAACCGTTTCTGTTACGCCGGTTTATGATTTGGATGGAAATTTTGGCAGTAATCCTTTGTCGGACATTCAAAATCCTTTGGGAGAATTGTTTCGAAATAAGGATAATATAAATCAGGAAAGCCGTGTATTTGGTAATCTGTACGCTGAGCTAAAACTAGCTGAAGACCTTTTCTTTAAAACAAATTTCGGAGCAGATTATAAAAACAGATACAGAAGATTTTATAATCCCAAGTATATCGAAATAAATACGCAGCGGCCATTAAGTTCACTTAATACATCAAATAATTGGAATTTTAATTATGTGTTTACAAACACAGTGAATTACTTAAAAAATTTCGATACCAACACGATAGCTGTATTGTTAGGTGTGGAAAATATTAAAAACCATTACGAATATTTTTCTGCGTCCCGCGATGGATTCGCTTCAGATGACGAAAATTTTCGTTATTTAGATGCCGGTGACGGAGGAAGTCAAAAAAATAACGGATCGGCCTATGTGTCTAAGATGCTGTCTTATTTTGGTAAAATAGATTACAACTATGATAATAGATACTTACTGGGATTAACCTTACGTAGAGACGGATCTTCTAAATTAGGAGATAATAAATGGGGAAATTTCCCCGCCGTATCTGTGGGATGGAGAATCAGCAGTGAACCCTTTTTCGGGCTACACGAAATATCTAATTTAAAACTACGTGCAGGTTGGGGACAAAATGGTAATTCTGATATCCCGGCTTATTCGTCCATAGACTCTTACCAAACAAATCCGAACTATTCAAACTATCCAATGGATGGTCAACAAAACGCGGTTAATACGGGGTACACAAAAACACGTAATGGAAATAAAAATTTGAAATGGGAAACAACCACACAAACGAATGTTGGTCTTGATATTGGATTTCTGAACAACGATCTGGCAATTGTTCTGGACTGGTTTAATAAAAACACAAAAGATATCCTTTGGAGCAGGTCACTCATCGGTAGCGTTGGTGGAACCAATCAAACGGTTTGGGATAACGTAGGCAGTATGGTAAATACCGGTGTTGAAACAGAAATATCGTACAGAAAGACGATAAGAAAAGATTTTGGCTTCAATGCAGTATTAAACGCGTCAATTATACGAAATGAACTTACCGAACTCAAAGGCGGATTAGCCTATATCGGACTACCTTCGAGCACGCTTCACTCCGTGAATTTCGATCAGGAAGTTTCGCGTTCCGCTGTGGGACAACCCATCGGATCATTTTTCGGTTATAAGGAAGACGGATTATTTCAAAGTCAGGCCGAGGTTGATTCGTACACGAACAAAAACGGTGAAAAATTACTTCCGAACGCACGGCCGGGAGATATTAAATTTGTGGATGTGAACGGTGACGGCAAAATTGACGGAAACGATCGTACTTTTATCGGCAATCCTCAACCTGATTTTACGATGGGATTAACGTTAGGAGTTAATTATAAAAACTTCGACGTTAGTTTGTTTTTTCAAAGCATGCTGGGTAATGATGTTTATGATCTGACACGGTATATCGGCGATTTTTTCAATCAATCACAATACAATAAAAATACAAGGGTGCTCAACGCCTGGAGTACCGAAAACGCCGACACCTATGTTCCTCGCTTAACGCAGGATGACCCGAATAACAATATTCGTCCGTCGTCGTACTATGTGAGTAACGCTTCCTTTTTAAGGTTCAAAAATTTAAAAATAGGTTACAATATACCTAAGGAAAGATTATCCAAAATAAAACTGGAAAATCTTTATGTGTATATCCAGGCAAATAACCTGTTTACAATTAGCAAGTATGAAGGCATTGATCCTGAAGTTGGCTTGCAAAATTATTCAAATGACTACCGAAATATTGATATGGGCGTCGACCGGGGAATTTACCCCTTGTCGCGTACGTTTACAGTAGGATTAAATTTATCACTCTAAAAAACCGAAAACAATGAAAAATTATAAATTTATATTACTTTTTGCAGCTCTGATTTTTGCAGGTTGTTCTGATTATTTGTCCGAAACCCCTGTCGGGGAACTTACGGAAGATCAAATAAAACAAGATAAAAACATCGAAGGATTAATCGTATCGGCTTATTCAATTCTCGACGGTCAGATGGATAACGCCAGCAGCGGCCTTAATTCCGGTTGCTCAAATTGGCAGTTCGGTGATGTGACTTCCGACGACGTCTATAAAGGCGGGGGCGGCACGGGAGACCAAAACCCAATACATCTGATGGAAATTTTCAACACAAACCCAACCATCAATGACCTCAACAGGAAATGGTTAGCTCTTTACGAAGGTGTGCAACGCACCAATACGGCTATTCGTATTCTAACCCAAAGTAACTATAGCAAAAAGAAAGAACGTATTGCCGAAATGAGATTTTTAAGAGCCCATTTCTATTTTAATTTGAAAATTATTTTTAACCAGATTCAATGGTTTGATGAAACGGTTGATGACCCCGCAAAGCTCACCGAAATATCAAATACAGAATTCACATCGGACCAACTATGGGATAAAATAATCACAGACTTTCAGGCAGCATATAACGATCTTCCCGATAATCAAACTCAAGTTGCCCGCCCAACAAAAATGACCGCACGGGCATACATGGCAAAAGTATATGCTTTTCAGCATAAATGGGATGATTGCTTTTCCGCTACGGATGAAGTGATAAAATCGAAAAAATATCAGCTACTGCCGAACTTTAGAGATGTTTTTCTACCGGAAAACGACAATAGTTCGGAGATTATTTTTTCCGTACAGTCATCAATCAACGACGGATCGCCAAACAATTACAATGGAAATCCGGGCGATCGTTTACTTCCTCCCGGAGGGCCATACCCACAATATGGATTTATGAGGCCAACTCAGAATCTTGTTAACGCTTTCAAAACAGATGCGAACGGGCTTCCTTTTAATAACGGCGTTAACGTTTCTGCCGACGATTTTGTCGATACACGCTTAGATCATACTGTAGCACGTCCTGGAATACCTTTCCTGGATATGCAGATATACAATTGGACTCCGCGTGAAGCAGCGGTATATGGGCCGTATAGTCCGAAGAAACGTATTGTTTCAAAAAATTCCGCCTATTATCTGACGATATGGCCTTATGTGAATGCGCTTAATTTCTACATCATCCGTTATTCCGATGTGTTGCTGTGGCATGCTGAGGCAGCTATCGAGAAAAATGATCTTCAGACGGGCCTCTATTATATAAATGAAGTAAGAAAAAGAGCTCGCGACAGTAAAACAGTGCAATGGTTTGATGGTTCGGGAGATGCAGCCAAATATCGGATTGGCTTATACACTGATTTTACATCTAAAGAGCAAGCTATGAATGCGCTCCGCACGGAAAGAAGGCTTGAATTCGCAATGGAAGGTGAACGTTTCTTCGATCTTGTTCGGTGGGGTATTGCCGATCAGGTTTTAAATACATATTTTGATAACGAGAAACAATTCCGTTCGCACCTCACAAATGCTAAATTCATTAAGGGAAGGCATGAATATTTTCCAATTCCCCAATCAGTGATCGATTTGGCGCAGAAAGGGGTTATTACACAAAATCCCGGATATTGATATTCTTATTCTTATCAAAAAATAACCACGCTTTCTTGCGTGGTTATTTTTTGATATAAATGCAAATACAGTTAACTCTGCATTCGCGTTACAAAGGAAATTAAATCACTCCCCCATATAAGCATCTTTACTTTCCGCTTTTTCAATAACTTCAATCACTTTATCTTCTTTTTGCCTCGGCAGGATAAGATTCAACAACACGCCGATAACCGCCGATAAACCGATCCCCGACATGTTAAACGTGCCCCACTCCAACACCGCGCCGCCGATACCTGTGGTCAAAATCAGCGAAACAATAATAAGGTTGCGGGTTTTGTTCATATCGGTTTTATTTTCGATCATGTTATTGATCCCGACAGCGGCGATCATTCCGAACAACAGCAGCATAATTCCGCCGAGAACCGATCCGGGAATGGATTTGAGTATCGCGCTTACTTTTCCGATCAAAGAGAAAACAATGCCGGTTATCGCTGCAATACGAATGACGGCCGGATCGGTAACTTTGGTAAGCACCATGGCGCCGGTAACTTCGGAATAGGTAGTTACGGGAGGCCCTCCGATAAATCCGGCAACACAACAGGCAATACCGTCGCCCAACATGGTGCGGTGCAAACCCGGTTTTTTCACAAATTCTTTTCCGGCAACCTGACTCACGGCATACACATCGCCCACATGTTCGATAACCGGAGCAATGGCCACCGGCACCATAAACAAAACAGCCTGCCACGAAAACTCCGGCTTCACAAATTGCGGAAAGCCAATCCATGGTGCGGCGGCAACTCCCGTAAAATCTACCTTGCCGAGTATCAACGCAACAATGTATCCGACAATGATACCGCTGAAAATCGGGATGAGTTTAAGCAACCCTTTCGCGAACATGCTCACAATAATGGCCGTCACCAACGATATGATGGCCAGCAACCAGTTATCTTTAGCCATATTCACGCCCGTGCCGGCCAACGACAAACCAATGAGCATAATCACCGGCCCGATAACCACCGGTGGAAATAACCTTTGGATCACTTTCACACCTTGCCACTTCACCAGGGCGCTCATCAGGAAATACACAAAGCCTACGGCTACTAATCCCGATAATGTTCCGGGAAGGCCGTATAGCTCCGTTGCTTTGACGATAGGCGCAATGAAAGCGAAACTGCTGCCCAAAAAAATGGGGACAATGCCTTTCGTAACCAAATGAAAGATCAATGTCCCTATTCCTGCCGTAAACAAGGCCGTTGCGGGGTCAAGCCCCACCAATAAAGGAACGAGAACCGTGGCACCGAAAGCCACAAAAAGAAACTGAACCCCTACCACAGTTTTCGATAAAGGCGTTAATTGCCGGTTGTTTTCCATATAATGTTAAAATTTTTGTTTGCAAAGATAAACGATTTTTTCACAACGAAAACATTTTTTAAGCATTATCGCGGTTTTTAGTTATCAACAGGTTGTTAAAAAAACAATCTCAAAACGTTCTCATTGCACTTTTGAATACGTGTCGCATTTTTTGATTACTTTTGCACTTTAAACGAAACAGATAATGCAGGAAGATAAAAGTCAGCTGATAAACTTTGCAATGACCGGCGGATTTGTGCTGGGTGGTTTTTGGATATTAAAATACCTTTTTGTTATCGGATCGGTCGCTTATCCGTTTTTAAATTATGTACAATCTTTCTTAAGTATCGGTACGCCGATTCTGTTGTTTTATTTTTTGGTCAAATACAAAAACAACATCGTTAAAACCGAAATAAGTTTTTGGCACGGCGTACAATTCGGCATCATGCTCTTTTTCTTCGCATCGTTACTGGAAGCGGTTATCGTAATCGTACACGTTATATGGATTGATCCCGCGTTCATTGCCAACACCTACGATAATATGCTCAAAATGGCCGAATCGCTTCCCATTGACAAAAAAATGCTGCAAATGGCAAAAGATCAACCTCTTCCAACGCCATTCGCCTACACCTTTAATATGGTGATGGGAAACGTGTTGATCGGAATTATACTCTCGCTGTTGATTGTTCCGTTGGCCACACGTTTTCAGGTTCGCAATAAAGATTAAGCCGCATGAATCTATTAACTGCCAACCGATAGTCACGACTGCAAAAAATTGATCATCAAAGTATTAAAATATGGATATCTCAGTTATTATTCCGCTATATAACGAAGAAGAATCGTTGCCCGAACTGTTTGCATGGATACAACGGGTGATGGATGAAAACCGTTTTTCGTATGAAGTGATTTTTGTGGACGACGGCAGCACCGACCGCTCATGGGATATTGTTACGGAATTGAAGTCGCAGTCGAACAATGTTCACGGCATTAAATTTCAACGCAATTACGGCAAATCGCCTGCATTGCACTGCGCCTTTCAAAAAGCGCAAGGCGAAGTGGTGATTACCATGGATGCCGATTTGCAGGACAGTCCCGATGAAATTCCGGAATTATATCACATGATAAAAAACGAAGGTTACGACGTGGTTTCGGGATGGAAAAAGAAACGATACGACGCCACGCTCTCCAAGAACATGCCTTCAAAGCTGTTCAACGCCACGGCGCGTGGCGTATCGGGCATACCGTTGCACGATTTTAATTGCGGGCTGAAATCGTACCGCAAAGCGGTGGTAAAAAACATCGAGGTGTATAACGATATGCATCGCTATATTCCGGTACTGGCAAAAAATGCCGGATTTAAAAACATCGGGGAGAAAGTGGTATTGCATCAGGCAAGAAAATACGGAAAAAGCAAATTCGGCGCGCGCCGTTTCGTGAACGGGTACCTCGATTTGATGACACTCTGGTTTTTAAACAAGTTCGGCAAAAAACCGATGCACTTTTTCGGCCTTTGGGGCACGCTGATGTTCTTACTTGGGTTGGTTGCCGTTGTGGCGGTTGGCGCGATAAAACTATACGATATGAAACACGGAAATCCGTACCGGTTGGTTACCGAATCGCCGTATTTCTATCTTTCCCTCACCATGATGATCCTCGGAACGCTGCTGTTTTTGGCGGGATTTCTGGGCGAGCTTATTTCGAGAAATTCTCCCGAACGCAATCATTACCGGATTGAAGAAGAATTCTGAATTTACGCAAAACGTTCAAAAAACACTCCAACAATGGAATTAGATAACATTATACAACAACGCAAATCAATCCGCAAGTACACCGATCAACCGGTTGATAAAGAAACGATTGAAAAAATACTGGAAAGCGCCCGGCTGGCGCCGTCAGCCGTTAACTTTCAGCCGTGGAAGTTTTACGTATGCACTTCGGAAGAAGCAAAAAAAGCCGTGCGCGATAGTTACAACCGCGAATGGTTTGCCGCGGCGCATGTGTATCTTATCGCCTGCGGCGACCACGATAAATCGTGGAAACGCCCCAACGACGGCAAAGACCATTGCGATATTGATATTGCCATTGCCGTGGAACACATCGTGTTAAAAGTTACAGATATGGGGCTTGCAACCTGCTGGGTGTGCAATTTCGATGCCCAACAAATAAAACGGTTCCTTCAACTCCCGGATTCCATGGAACCCATGGTTCTCCTGCCGCTGGGGTATCCCGTGGAAAATTACGAAGCGGATGCCCGCAACAAAAAACGCAACGCGTTTAGCGAAATCTCGGAATGGATATAAATTATCACCACATGAAAACAAAAAAAATCCCGTTTATAATGCTTCTTTTTTTGACGGCATCGGCCTTCACCGCCTGCAATCAGAAAAAAAGTGCGGATAAAGCCGATTACGCCTATTACAAAGAGCAAGGCGAAATTTTTCACACCAGTTTCCACATTAAATATGCCTATAGCCGTTCGCTTTCCGATGAAATAATGGCCGAACTGAATAAGTTTGACCTTTCATTGAATCCGTTCAATAAAAACTCCATTATTTCCAAAGTCAACAACAACGAACCGGTTGAACTCGATTCGTTTTTCATCACGGTTTTCAACAAATCGGAAGAAGTATCGAAGATGACGGACGGAAAATTCGACATCACCTGTTCGCCGCTTATCAACGCGTGGGGATTCGGTTTCAAGAATATGGATAACGTAACGCCGCAAGTTTTGGACAGCCTCGAACAGTTTGTGGGTTACGAGAAAATTAAACTCGAGAATGGAAAGATCGTGAAAACCGATCCGCGCGTGCAACTTAACACATCGGCAATCGCTAAAGGCTATTCGTGCGACGTTATCGCC
>JAQVEB010000003.1 GCA_028698105.1 Petrimonas sp.
CCCGGAGAACTGTAGTTTATGTATGAATACACGAAAGACCCGAAATGGGAAGACCTTGCAGTGAGATTTACAACTCCGCTCGAAAGCCAAAAACTGAACACTGGGACCCACGATCTCGGATTTATGATCAACAACAGTTTTGGTAACGGCCTTCGCCTGTCGAATAAAGCGGAGTATAAAAATGTCATAATGGATGCTGCCCGTTCGCTGATCACAAGGTATAAACCAAACGCAAAAATTATTCGTTCGTGGGATCACAACGGCGATAAATGGCAGTGTCCGGTAATCATCGACAATATGATGAACCTGGAGTTATTGTTTTGGGCTTTTAAGGAAAGCGGCGATTCCACGTTCTATAACATCGCAGTAAATCATGCAAATACAACCATGAAAAATCATTTCAGGGAAGATTACGGCACCTGGCACGTCATTGATTATGACACTATCACAGGCGAGGTGCTTCACCGCAATACGCATCAAGGGTATCAGGATGAATCAACCTGGTCGCGCGGAGAAGCCTGGGCGCTTTATGGTTATACAATGATGTATCGTGAAACAAAAGATGAAACTTATCTTCAACAGGCAAGAAACATTGCAAACTTTATCTTCTCAAACCCGAATCTTCCGGAAGATTTGATCCCATATTGGGACTACAGCGCCCCGGAAATTCCGAACGAGGAACGTGATGTATCTGCGGCCACCATTACCGCATCGGCACTGTACGAATTGAGTACATACGGAGGTGATAAAGCCGGTGAATACAAAAAATGGGCAGACACAATTCTCGAAAATCTCACAAGTAATTATCGGGCAACGCTAAATTCAGATGCAGGTTTTCTATTGTTGCACAGTACCGGTGCTAAATCTTTGAACTCTGAAATAGATGTGCCGATTGTATATGCCGATTATTACTTTCTGGAAGCGTTGTTACGTAAAAATAAATTAGCTAACAATCAACCATTGTTTTAAAAGATCGAGTTTTCTGAGTACAAAATGATTAATTAGAAGTCACATATTCGAAATCAGATAAAGAATCAGAGTAAAAATGAGAACACTATTTTTCCTGACACTCTCTTTTGTAATTGTCTCTTGTGATAAAGACACCTCATTTAAGAAACAGGCATCTGATTTTCTGAAAGACAAGATAATGGCGGATGCCAAGTGGGCTATGTCTCAAGAACCGGAAACCATAACTTCCTTTCAGAGTGACCGAAGCGAAGGTGGAATCCATGATTTTTACTCCGAAGGTGATTATTGGTGGCCAAGCCCCGATAATCCGGATGGCCCTTACATCCGCAAAGACGGAGAAACCAATCCGGATAATTTTGTGGCACATCGTTTGGCGATGATCCGGTTCAGCAAAGTTGTCGGATATTTAGCTTCCGCATATATCATTACGAACGATGAAAAGTATGTTGATCATGCTTTCAGGCACATCAAAGCATGGTTTGTTGATTCAACTACGTATATGAATCCGAGCTTGTTATATGCTCAGGCTATCAAAGGAATATCGTCAGGAAGAGGAATCGGAATAATAGATACGATCCATCTCATGGAGGTAGCACAGGGAATTATTCGTATGCAGAATGCCGCTTGTGTAAACAATGAAGATTTGATGAAAATAAAGCAGTGGTTCAGCGATTACATCAATTGGCTAACCTCACATCCGTACGGTATTTCGGAAATGAATGCAAAGAACAATCACGGAACGTGCTGGGTGATGCAGGTTGCGTCCTTTGCTAAACTAACCGAAAATAAAGAAATATTAAAACTTTGCAGCAACAGATACAAGGAAGTATTGCTGCCGAATCAAATGGCCGGGAACGGAAGTTTTCCGCAAGAACTCGACCGAACAAAACCTTACGGATATTCTTTGTTTAATCTGAATGCGATGGCTTCTATTTGCCAAATCCTTTCTACTGACGAGGATAATCTTTGGGATTATACTGCAAATAATGGCGCGAGCATAAGAAAAGGGATCGATTTTATGTATCCTTATGTTCTCGATAAGGGCCAATGGCCTTACAAAAAAGATGTAATGTACTGGGACGAATGGCCGGTTGCCCAAACTTTTTTAATATTTGGCGCCGTTAATTACAATGAAGTTGCATATTTTGATTTGTGGAAAAGTCTGAAACATGATTCTTCCGTTCAGGAGGTTGAAAGGAATTTCCCAATTCGGAACCCACTGATCTGGCTTTAAGACAGAAAACGCGTGAAGCGTACAGTTTTTTATTTCTTTAACAGTTGTGCAATTATTTCCTCTAATAATATTTGTAATTTTGTGTACGTGCACGAATTTATTGGGAAAAAGATTGTCAAAGGTGCAAAGTACATGAAATGATGTGGAACAATAAACCAAAAATGATATAAAAATGTACGAATTATTCAACATCAAAGACAAGGTGATTGTCATTACCGGAGGAACAGGGGTTTTGGGAGCTTCCATGGTGGAATATCTGGCGGCACATGGCGCTAAAGTGGCTGTTTTGGCTCGAAACAAGGAGAAAGGCGACGCTTTGATCGAAAGTGTACGATCGAAGGACGTGGATGCCATTTTTCTGCAAACAGAGGTTACCGATGAAGCCGTTTTGAAGCAAAACGCTGAAGATATTTTTTCAAAATATGGAAAAATTGATGTGTTGATAAACGGCGCAGGCGGAAACATGCCCGGAGCCACTATCGGCCCAACCAGTTCAATATTCGATCTGAAAATGGACGATTTCAGAAAGGTTGTCGATTTAAATCTCATGGGTACCGTAGTGCCCACCGTAGTTTTCGCTGAATACATGGTGAACGCGAAAAAAGGCAACATCATTAATATTTCCTCGGCATCGGCCTTGCGGCCGCTAACCCGCGTTGCGGGTTATGGAACTGCGAAAGCCGCCGTTACAAATTTCACGAAATACATGGCAGGCGAGATGGCGATAAAATACGGCGAATCGTTTCGTGTGAACGCGATTTGTCCCGGTTTTTTCATTACGGAACAAAATCGCACCCTGCTCACAAATCCCGATGGGTCTTATACCGACCGTGGCAACACCATTATCGCGCACACGCCGTTCCGGCGCTTTGGGGAGCCGGAGGAACTTTTAGGCACGCTGCACTATCTGGTGAGTGACGCATCAAAATTCGTAACGGGCTCGGTGGCTATCGTGGATGGCGGTTTCGATGCTTTCAGTATATAGAATAAATACTGTTGGAACAAAGAGTAAAGACAGACAATTCGACTTATAGATTTTGAGACTTTTGTGCAGACGCGATGCATCACATTTCTTCTAACTTATAACTACTTCAACATATGTCACTGAAATTAAAAAAAGATTGTAAATACTCGTTGCTTGTGGCAACGAGCATGGGGGTACGCATCACGCCGGTAAACGCACAGCCGGTGTATAGTGGTTCGCTTTTCGAAATGCAGGCAACCAGCGCCGAAACTAACGTTGCAAGTATTTCCTCTTATTTGGGGTTACCCGTCAAAGTTTTGACTACTTTTGTGAAAGACAGTCCCATAGCCAAATTCATCAAAGCAGATCTGCGGCACCGGAATATGGATTTCGAAGGGCCCGAAGTTCCGCAAGGTGATCCATGGGGCTACCGGCATCAGTTTAATATTGCCGACAGCGGATTCGGACTGCGTGGCCCGCGTGTGCAAAACGACCGTGCCGGCGAAGTAGGGCGTACATTGAACGTGAAAGACTTCGATCTGGAACGCATTTTCGGTCGCGAAGGCGTGCAGATCGTGCATCTATCCGGTTTAATTGCCGCTTTGTCTCCCGACACCAGTAATTTTTGTCTGGAAATTGCGCGTTTCGCGAAAAAACACGGAACGTTGATTTCATTCGATCTAAATCATCGCGCTTCTTTCTGGAAGGGACGTGAAAAAGAACTGAAAGAGGCATTCAACGAAATTGCATCCTTATCGGATATTTTAATCGGAAACGAAGAAGATTTCCAGCTTTGCTTAGGTGTGCACGGGCCGAAAGCCGGCGGAGAGAACATCGAGGAAACCATTGAAGCCTTCAAAGGGATGATCCTGAATGCCAAAAAAGCATTCCCCAATGTTTCGGTATTTGCCAATACGCTTCGCGAAGTAGTGAGCACCAACGAACATCTTTGGGGCGCCATTGTTTATGAAAATGAGAACTGGCATGTGGCGCCGTTGCGCAAAATAAACGTGTTGGATCGCATCGGTGGCGGCGACGGTTTCGTGGGCGGTTTGCTATACGCCATTCTGAAAGAAATGTCGTCCGAAAAATGGATACAGTTTGCATGGGCAAGCGGAGCCTTGGCCACAACATTTCTTACCGACTATGCCCAACCGGCCGATGAGGCCATGGTTTGGAGTGTGTGGGAAGGAAACGCACGGGTAAAGAGATAAAATGACTTGGGGACTTGGCGAAAAGGTGATTGGGCGAAAGTTTCGCATCACACCATACTGTCTTGGGTCTTGATTCTAAAAATCTTTAAAAAAATATGAAAGAAAAAGCAGATATAGGCCTGATCGGCCTTGCCGTAATGGGCGAAAACCTCGTCCTGAACATGGAGAGTAAAGGATTTACCGTAGCGGTTTTTAACCGTACGGTGGAGAAAGTGGACAAATTTATCAACGGACGTGGTGCGGGAAAGAATTTTATCGGGGCGCATTCGCTGGAAGAGCTGGTCGCATCGTTGGAACGTCCGCGCAAAGTGATGATGCTGGTGAAAGCCGGAAAACCGGTGGACGATTTCATCGAACAACTGATCCCGCTTCTTGAACCGGGCGATATTATCATTGATGGGGGTAACAGCCATTTCCCCGATACCATTCGCCGTACGAAGTACGTGGAAAGCAAAGGGCTGCTGTACATCGGGACCGGCGTTTCCGGCGGCGAAGAAGGCGCCCTGAAAGGGCCTTCGATGATGCCCGGCGGATCGCCAAAGGCATGGCCTTACGTAAAAGAAATTTTCCAGGCCATTGCTGCGAAAGTGGACGACGGCTCTCCGTGCTGCGATTGGGTGGGCGAAGACGGCGCCGGGCACTACGTGAAAATGGTGCACAACGGCATCGAATACGGTGATATGCAGATCATTAACGAGGCGTATCATCTGATGAAAGAGTTGCTTGGGATGGATGCTTTTGAGCAGCACGAAGTCTTCAAAAAATGGAATGAAGGGAAATTGGACTCTTATCTGATCGAGATCACAAGAGATATTCTCGCATACAAAGACGAAGACGGAAGCCCGTTGGTGGAGAAGATTCTGGATACAGCCGGACAAAAAGGTACCGGAAAATGGACGGCCGTCTCGGCGCTCGACCTCGGAATTCCGCTTACGTTGATCGGCGAATCGGTATTTTCGCGTTGCCTCTCGGCCCAAAAAAACCTCCGGGTGAAAGCTTCCAAAGAAATTTCGGGAACAGAACCCAAGTTCAAAGGCGATAAGCAGCAATTTATCAACGATTTGGAGGAGGCTATTTATGCATCGAAAATTATTTCGTACGCGCAAGGTTATGATCTGATGATGGAAGCCGCCAAAGAATACAAATGGAACCTGAATTACGGTGGCATTGCTTTGATGTGGCGAGGCGGGTGTATTATTCGCTCGGTATTTTTAGGCGACATTAAAAAAGCGTTCGAAAAAAACCCGAAACTCGAAAACCTGCTTTTCGACTCCTTCTTCAAAGAAGCGGTTGAAAAAGCACAGGACAGTTGGCGCCGTGTGTGCGCTACCGCGCTCGAAAACGGAATACCCGTTCCGGCAATGACCTCGGCATTGTGCTATTTCGACGGTTTCCGCAGCGAACGTTTACCTGCGAATCTTTTGCAGGCGCAACGCGATTATTTCGGAGCACATCAGTACGAAAGAACAGACAAGCCTCGCGGCGAATTCTTCCATACGGATTGGACAGGGCACGGAGGCGACACAGCTTCGTCAACGTATCAGGTTTAATATTGGGACAAGCGAATCCCGGTTCGTTTGAAAATTAACATAAAAGCGATTTGGATATCGCTTCACCCGTTAATAATATGATTTATTACCAAAACGGCTCAGCCACACATAATTTGTCTCACGAAGACCTGGAATCGGGTCTTCGTGAGGCATTCGATAAATTGGGTGAAAAGCGTAAAGTGCTCGCTATTCCGCCCGATTATACCCGACTTCCCAGCCGGGCAGGCGAACTAACGGAAATAAGCTGGGAGTACTACGGCGATAAACTGGCGGATGTTTTGCCTGCGCTCGGCACCCATACGCCGATGACCGACGAACAGATAATCCACATGTTTGGTAAAACACCGAAAGCGCTTTTTCGCGATCACGACTGGAGAAATGATGTGGTTACGCTTGGCCGGATTTCGGCAGAGATCGTGGAAGATGTTTCCGAATATAAGGTACATTTCGATTGGCCCGTTCAGGTGAACAGGTTGTTGGTCGAAGGGAACTTTGATCTGATCCTTTCCATCGGGCAGGTTGTTCCGCACGAAGTGGTAGGAATGGCCAATTACAACAAGAACATTTTCGTGGGAACCGGCGGAGCCGAAGCTATCAACAAAAGTCACTATGTGGGAGCGGTTTACGGTATGGAGCGCATGATGGGACGTGCCGATACACCTGTGCGAAAACTATTTAACTATGCTTCCGAAAATTTTGCGAAACATCTTCCTATCGTGTATGTGCTTACGGTGGTGGGCGTAAACAAAGAGGGAAAACAGCAGACGTACGGATTATTCGTTGGAGACGATTTTGATGTTTTTGACCTTGCCGCTAAACTCTCACTCGAAGTTAACTTTCAAATGGTTGAAAAACCATTAAAGAAAGTGCTTGTTTGGTTAGACCCCACGGAGTTTAAAAGTACGTGGCTCGGTAATAAATCCATTTACCGGACGCGTATGGCTATTGCCGACGGCGGAGAACTTATTGTACTTGCTCCTGCATTGAAAGAATTTGGTGAAGATAAAGAAATTGATCGATTAATCCGGAAATACGGCTATTTCGGAACGCCAAAAACATTAAAGGCTGTTGAAGATAACGACGAGTTACGCAATAACCTGAGCGCGGCAGCGCATTTAATACACGGTTCTTCCGAAGGAAGGTTTTCCATTACGTACTGCCCTGGGAAAAAATCTGAAAATCTTACCAGACAGGAGATTGAAAGCGTCGGTTTTCGGTATGCCGATATCAATGAAATGATGCAAAAATACAATTTTCAACACCTGAAAGAAGGATTTAATACCCTGGAAAACGGAGAAGAAATTTATTTTATTTCGAGCCCGGCTTTAGGCTTGTGGGCTCATCGGGATAGGTTTGAGTATTAAGCGTTATCCCGCATTCTTGTACTCCAGCAAATAGTCGGATGGAGTGTATCTAGTGATTTTCTTGAACTGCCGGTTGAAGTTTGAGATGTTGTTGAAGCCTACTTCGTAGCAAATCTGAGATATGGATAATCTGCCTTCGCGCAGTAATTTGCACGCATAGGATACTTTTAATTCATTAATATATTCAATACACGATTTACTCGTTTTCTCCTTGAAAAAGCGACAAAATGCCGACTTATTCATTCCGGCCTTGTCAGCGATATCCTTCAAATTTATGGGCTCTAAATAATTCTTGTTGATATAAGTCAAAATTTTTATGATCCGAGGATCGTCCAATTGGGTATCAAAACTGTTTTCAAAATAATCTTCATTGAGTAATTCTTTATCCTCGGTATTACTCATCATGGATAGAATCTTAATACATTCAATTAATAAGTCTATGTTTTTTAAATTCAGCGCTTTCCTCAATCTTTTCTTAATTGAATCAATCTCTTTGCTGTCTTTGAAATAAATTCCGTATTGTGATTCTTCCAGTAAGTTCTTTATTTTGTGAAATTCGGGATAATTTTCAATTGCATGAAAGAAAAAATTTTTTGAAAATTGAAGGATAATTGCATTCACACGTATGTTTGGATTATTTTGATAATAAAGAGGATCACTTTTATACATATGCGGAAGAAAACTACCTAATAATACCAAATCTCCTTCAGAATAGGGTTCGATATTATTTCCTACAAACCTTTTGCCGGAGCTTTTAATTACATAAATGATCTCACACTCGCTGTGAAAATGCAAAGGATATTTAAAATGATCATAATCGCACCATTTTATTTTTACCGGAGATCCGGTACTGAAATTCAGTTGTTCATGCATTAATTTAGTCATCGTATGCTCACTTAAGTATTCTAAAATAATTATTGTAACGTTTTACATAGATAGGCTTACGCGATAGTTCCCCTAACGGCGAAGATAGACTCACTTCGTTCGCGATAAAGTCGCGGCGTTTAATATTTCAAGAGGCTTTCTGCTTATCAGCGTAGCCTATCGCCGCAGGCTTATCAGACGAAAATATCACAATAATTCTTAGCATTTACTTATTAATTGCAAATATAGTACATTTCATCGCAAATATACTACTTGCGTTTAACTAATTTATTTTATTTTTTTGGAACATAATTTAATATCCGTGGCGATTCCGAAAGAACACGGCACGCTGAATCTTAATATCAAAAAAATGAAGAGAAAGTTTGAAGTAACAAATCCCGATCATGATTTAAGTCCGATCACGGGGATGAACAGGGGGCACTATATCGAATGCGCCAAATATCTTCTGGAACGGGCTTTTACCCACATTTCTTCGATAGAACAGCATCTTAGTTTCCCCACAGTTCCGGGTAAAACTTACCCTCAGCCAAATGCACCGGAATGGCGTTATCGAGCAGCTGATTTTGAGGCCTTGGAGCGAACTTTTACCCTGGCAGGTCCATTGATTCATATTGATCCGGAAACTTCCATCAACGGAATAAATTTAAGGGATTATTACGCGTTGCATTTTTACAGGGCTTTTACCCCCGGAAACCCCAACTCCATACCTTTGCCCGAAGAGTTGCCCGATTCAAATTATCAATTTACCTGTGAGTTCGGAGGATTATTCAAAACGTTGCTTCTTATGCCCGATACCATCTGGTCTCAATATACGGAAGAACAGAAAAACGAAATGGTAAAAACCATTTCAAAATGGGGCCATCACAGAACAACGCAGAATAATTGGCGCATTTTTAATATCACTACGCTCTCGTTTTTGAAGAAACACGGATACGAGATTGATGATGAATTGCTGAAAAGTCATTTGCTATGGATAGCATCTTACCATTCAGGGAACGGATGGTATTTGGAACAGACTTATAATTATTACTCCATCAGTCTTTTTATTGTCTATACCACCATCTGGAACAGGACATTCGGAGATGAATATTATCCAGAGATTTCTGCGATAATTGAACGATCTGCTCAGAAACTGATGGAATCATTACCCAGTTTCTTTGGTCGCGACGGGTATATCAACATGTGGTCGCGGAGTATATGTTACAGGACTTGGGTTTCGGGAGCTTTTCCGGTGTCTTTTATGCTGAAAAATCCAAATCTTTTGGATCCGGGATGGGCCAGACGGCTTTGTTCAGGCTCGTTACTACAGTTTGTAACCCGCGAAGATTTTTATTATAATGAGATTCCGAGTCTTGGATTTTATGGACGAAAGGAATATATGGTACAAAATTATAGCTGTGCCGGAAGTCCGTTTTTGATGTTCCTGCCGTTCATTTGTCTTGCCCTACCTGAGGATTCACCGTTTTGGATCGCTAAGGAAAATGACGGTTTTTGGGAATCGCTGGGGGATAATTCTAAAAAAGTGATACTTAATAATCCCGGTCTGGTATTGGTAAATCATGGAAAAAATGGAACCTCTGAGATTATCCCTGGAAAGGTATATTATGACGATCCCAATTATTCAAAACTATCCTACAATACCCATTTTCCGTGGGAAGATCATAATCCCGACGGAGGAACCTCAATGGAATATTCCTTTCGTAGTCTCGATCCCCGGGATTTAAGAGGTGATGATGTGAATTTTTATCTTACCGGACTGACGGTTGATAACGATGCGCTGAAAAATCAGAAATTCACCATTTCACAAAGTATGTTGTACAATGGGGTCATAAACAATGTGCTTTATCGTCAGGCTATTATGCGGAAGCCGCCTAATAACGGGGTCGGTTACATTATTGATTTGGCAGAAATTACCATTCCCGGGGGAGTTATCAGAGTTGATCGCACCCGTTTGGCATTTGAGTATGAGATTACCCTCGGTCATTATGGATTACCTCATTTGGAAGGTAAAGACGCTATCGTGGAGCAATTTGAGGAAAACGGAAAGAAGGTAATTACCGCTACCATTCCCGGAAGAAGTTTAGCTTTGATATCTTACAGAGGATGGGATCAGATTGAAAGTTTAGTTCATTCTTACCGCAATGCCGAGGCTGATGAAAGCACGGTGATATTCGTCCGGAAACGGCGTTTGGACAAAAATCCGCCGATGGAGCTGCTGATAACCGTTATGTTGCACAAAATGAGTGATAGCCCGTGGAGTGAAGAAGAATTAAATCCTATAAAGGATATCGAGATAATGGATGTAACAGCCAACTATTCGACACTGGGTGCAATTATTACTCTGTCTGACAATAGTAAATTCAACATTGATTTTGAAGATATTGACGGACGGAGAAGTTGCTAATAAGTTTTTTTGTGCATCAAAAATGTAGCGTAAAATGCAAATATAAATTTAACAAAATGAGGTACTTAATATTTTTACTGATATCACTATTTTCAACACACCTGATCGCGCAGAAAACGGTGAAATTCTCATTAAAAGCGGATAGAGACTATTTAGATGTTCCGGTTTCCTTTTCACTCGATAATATTGATTATAATATCGATAGTTTACATCTAAATCTGTATGAAGTTACAAAATCTGGTGAGAAGTTGATCCCGAGCCAATTGGAGTCGGGGCATACAGCTCGTCTTTGGTTCATACTTGAAGGTATTTCCCCAAAAAATTCCACACGAAAATTCGTTTTAAAATTCACTGAAAAAGAATCCTCGCAGAACCCCGATGATATTATTCGAATAAAAAAGTCGGATGGAAACCTTGTGTTGTTTTCAAAAGAAAAACCGGTGTTGAGTTATCGCTATGAAACGATGTTCCCTCCAACCGGAGTGAATCCCCTGTTCAAAAAATCCGGATTTATCCATCCGTTGTGGTCGCCGCAGGGAGAGATGCTATCCCGCGTGCAACCTCCCGATCACTATCATCATTACGGAATTTGGGGTCCTTGGACGTTGACGCATATCGGTGATAGAAAGGTGGATTTCTGGAATCTTGCCGAAGGGGAAGGAACCGTAAAATTCGCAGGATTTTTATCGGAAACATCGGGCGAAGTATTTTCCGGATTTAAAGCGCTTCAACAACACATGGACTTCGGTGCAAAAGGCCCTGATCAGATTGCGATGAACGAGGTATTGGATGTAAGAGTCTGGAATAACGCCAAAGGAGTTTGGCTAATTGACTATACAACGGCGATCAATACGTCGTTAGATAGCGGAATTATGTTTGATGCTTACAGATACGGAGGAGGAATAGGTTTCCGTGCAACGGAAAAATGGACAAAGGATAATTGTACTGTACTGACATCGGAAGGAAAAACCAGAATTGATGCGGATGGCAGCAATGCCCGATGGTGTATTGTGGAAGGGGAATCGGGAACGCCCGAAGGCCGTTCGGGAATTTTATTTCTGAGCCATCCGGCAAATCGTGCTCATCCGGAGCCGATGCGCGTTTGGCCTTTGGATGGGAATGAAGGACGAGGCGATATGTTTTTCGAATTTACTCCCATTCGTCATAAATCGTGGGAATTGAAAAAAGGGAACGATTATGCTTTGAAATACAGAATGATAGTTTTCGATGGCAAAATAGACAGTAAAACCGCAGAAATGTATTGGCTTAGCTTTTCGTCAACTCCAAAAATTGAAATTGAATCAAATAAATAAGTAAGAACGATGAAAAAAATTGTATTTTTTATCCTATTGACGATGTCTTTTTATCCCACCGTCTTTTCCCAGTCAAAAGTAACGGCAGAAAAGGTAGGAGATAAAATTGAAATCAGGGTAAACGGAAATCTTTTCACAAGTTATATCCTCTCCGAATTTGAAAAGTATCCGTTTTTTTATCCGGTTAACGGCCCTTCAAATGCTTCAGTAACTTCTTTTCGAAATGCCAATTATCCCCATCACAGTTCACTTTTTTTCGGATGCGACAGGGTAAACGGAGGTAATTACTGGCAGGAAGGATTGGATCGGGGACAAATCATCTCATTACGGGCCGATATCGTAGAAACTGGTGGGGAAAAAGCTGTAATCGAAAACGAATGTATATGGAGGCGTCCCGGTGCAGATGCGCCTGTTAAAGACAAACGCATAATAACTGTTTCGGCTCCTTCAAAAGATAAATTTCAAATTGACTTCGATGTCACCATGGAAATGCTGATGGATGTAGTTATTGAAAAAACAAACCATTCGCTTTTCAGCGGCAGAATGGATCCTGATTTGGCAGTAATTAACGGTGGGATTATGATAAATGCAGAAGGACAAAAAGGGGAGAAGGATACGTTTGGAAAAAAATCATCCTGGATGGACTGCTACGGCACGAGGCAGGGAAAAACAGAAGGAATGGCTATCATGCAACATCCGTCAAACGACTGGTATCCTGCGCCATGGTTTACACGCGATTACGGTTTCTTTTCGCCCACCCCAATGTATTGGCCTAAAAACGATAAAAATACAACCTTAAAGAAAGGACAATTAATAAAACTCAGGTACAGGGTTCTCGTTCACTCGGGTAACCATATTGAGGCCGGTATTGCTCAGGAATTTGAGAAATATAAATCAGAATAAAAACTTAAATCAAATGGAAAGAAGAATGTTTATAAAAAAGGCAGCGGCAACAGCAGTAGGAACGGTAGTTTTTCCTACCATCGTACCCTCGTCCGTGTTCGGTAAAAATGCACCCAGCAATAAAATTAATATCGGACAAATAGGATGTGGGCGAATTGCACGCGATCACGACATAGCAGAAACTATCAGGTACGGACAGGCACAGTTTATAGCCGTGTGTGATGTGGACAAAAAAAGACTTTTGGACGGAAAGAAGTACATTGACGATTATTATTCGAAGAAAACAGGAAACAGTAAGTATTCGAATGTCAAAATGTACGATGATTACAAAGAGATGCTTCTGAATAAGGATATTGATGCGGTCATTATCAGCACACCCGATCATCAGCATGCTGAGCCGGCAGCACGGGCTGCACTGGCGAAAAAAGACATTTATTTGCAAAAACCCACTTCACTGACGGTCACCGAAGGTAGATTTCTGAGCGATATTGTTAAAAAACAAGGAGTTATTTTTCAGGTTGGCACTCAGCAGCGTTCGTCGCCACAATTCAGAATTGCTGCCGAGTTGGTTAGAAATGGAAGAATCGGTAAGTTGCATACCGTAAAGATCGGATTACCCGGAGACCCGTCGGGTCCAGAAGCGGCGGAAATGCCTATACCTAAAAATCTCAACTACGATATGTGGCTGGGTTCGACTCCCGAAGTTTATTATACCGAGATACGCGTCCATCCTCAGGACAATTACGGACGCCCCGGATGGTTGAGATGCGAGCAGTTCGGTGCAGGGATGATTACCGGATGGGGACAGCATCATTTTGACTCAGCTGCATGGGGAATGAATACGGAATATACAGGACCTATTTCTGTTGAAGCAGTGGCTCAGTTTCCGAAATCGGGATTGTGGGATGTACACGGTGATTTTATGGTAAAGGCTGAATACGAAAACGGCATCACAATGTACACCAGCGGAGGATATCCGAACGGTATCCGTTATGAAGGTACGGATGGGTGGATATTTGTTTCGCGCGGGAACTACGTGGCTTCATCAAGCGATCCGGTAACACAGGCCAATAGTGCAAAAGCATTGGATGCCAGTGATCCGAAGATTTTAACTTCTGAAATAAAAGAAAATGAAATTCATCTTTACAAGAGTGATAATCAGCATGGGAACTGGCTCGATTGTATAAAATCGAGAAAAGAGCCTATTTCTCCGGTTGAAATCGGACATAGGGCATGCACGGTTTGTCTTATCAGCCATATCGCCATGAAGTTACCCGGAAAACTGGAATGGGATCCGAAAGCTGAAAAATTCAAGAACAACGAAGTGGCCAACTCAATGTTGAGCCGTCCGCAGCGATTCCCGTATGGTACAGATTATATTAAAATTTAATTAAACGAAACTGAATGAAAATTAGATTTTATAGCTCAGTAATAATGCTTGGTCTCCTTGTAATCTCATCTTGCAACATGCAAAAAGAAAAAAAGGAAGCATCGCCAAAGGTAACGTTCACTGGAAAAGAAGGTGAAATAAAATTGGTGGTGTTGGACCCGGGGCATTTTCATGCGAGTTTGTTGCAGAAATTCCATCAAAAACAAGTGAATGACACGGTATTGGTGTACGCTCCGGATGGTAACGAACTTAGTCAGTATTTAGCAAGTATTGAAGGATATAACAATCGTTCTGAAAATCCCACTTCTTGGAAAGAGGTGGTGTATTCGGGCAATGATTATCTTGAAAAGATGCTTGATGAGAAAAAAGGAAACGTAGTGATTCTTGCCGGTAATAATCTCAAAAAAACCGAATATATCTCAAAAGCGATCAATGCAGGGTATAATGTTCTTTCGGATAAACCCATGGCCATTAATACCGAAAACTTCGAACTGCTTAAATCGGCCTTTGATAGTGCACGTGCACACAATGTTTATCTGTATGACGTAATGACAGAAAGGTATGATATAATGAACGCAATTAGTCGTGAAATCATGAAAAATAAAGAACTTTTTGGAGATATAAACCCGGGAACGAAAGAAGCTCCTGCGATAAAACTCGAAAGCGTTCATCATTTCTACAAAGAAGTATCGGGGAACACACTTGTTCGCCCGGCTTGGTTTTATGATGTGGATCAACAAGGCGAAGGAATTGCCGATGTGGCTACGCATTTGGTTGATCTGGTACATTGGATATGCTTTCCTGATCAGACGATTGATTATGAAAACGATATTGCCGGAATAACAGCCAAACATTGGCCAACCATAATGACATTAACCGAGTTTTCGCGATCAACGAAATTAGATACATTCCCTGCTTATCTTCGTAAATACGTGAATAATAAAGGTGAATTGGAAGTATTCGCCAACGGAACTATAAATTATAGCGTAAATGGTAAAAATGCAGAAGTTACAGTGCTTTGGAATTATCAGGCACCCCAGGGAGCAGGCGACACATACAATGCTTCCATAAGGGGAACAAAAGCCTCAATAAGCATTGTACAGGATAAATCCACGAATTATGTAGAACAACTCTACATACTTAGTAATGAAAACGACACGGATTTTGAGAACAAATTAAGTTCGGCTGTCGCTGGTTTACAAAGTAAGTATCCTTATATAGCATTAAGTCCGGTTTCAAACGGCAAATATCTCATAAAGATTCCTGTTGAAAACCGAAAAGGACACGAAGACTATTTTGGATTTGTAGCCCGAAAGTTTTTCGACTTTTTAGTGCAAGACAGCATTCCTGAATGGGAAGTGTCTAATATGTTAACGAAATATTACATCACAACCACTGCATTGGCGGCGGCGATGAAAAATTAATATTTTATAAACCCAGAAAAAACTGAATATCACAATTTTAATTTATTTATCATGGAAGTAAAAAAAAGAAGGTTTTCTTTACTCTCACAGGACAGAGTGAAGAATAAATTTATGAGACTATTTAAAGTCTGTACTGTTTTGGTTTTTCTTTTCTTTTTCTCTCAACACTCTTTTGCACTGAACGAATTGACAGTGCAACAATCAGGGAAAACCATTACCGGTCATATCGTTGACGCGAAAGGTGAATCCCTGATCGGAGTAAACGTGGTAGAAGCAGGAACAACCAACGGTACTATAACAGATGTGGATGGGAATTACACCCTTAACCTGACGACATCAAATCCGATGTTAAATTTCACATATATCGGATTCAAAGCTCAGACAGTCAATGTAGGTAACAAAACGAGGATCAACGTAGTAATGGAAGAAGAAACCAGTTTCTTGGATGAAGTGGTTGTTATTGGTTATGGCACCATGAGGCAAAAAGACCTTACCGGTGCGATATCCACCATTAAAGCGGAAGAACTCAAAGTTGAGAGCCCTCGTTCAATTCAGGATTTATTGCGAGGCAATTCGGCCGGTTTGAATATTGGCTTTGCCAATACCGCAAAAGGTGACGCTGGATTGGAAATCAGAGGAAGAAATACCCTGAAAGCAGGTTCATCTCCGCTAATTGTGTTGGATGGTGTTATATACGAAGGTTCGTTGACCGATATAAATCCTATGGACGTTGCATCCATAGATATATTAAAGGATGCAAGCTCGGCAGCAGTGTATGGTGCAAAGGCCGCGAGTGGGGTTGTTGTTATTTTAACTCAAAAAGGCGGACGCGAAGGCAAACCTTTGGTATCTTTTAATACCTCCGTTGGGTTAGTACAATCGGCTAATCAACCCGCAATATTGGATGCCGCAGGTTTTATACAATACAGAAGGGCCTATGAAATAGGGAAAAATACCGATACTTATCTTCAGACATATCCCGAAATCTTTGAGGATCCCAGAACATTACAGAATGTTAGTCAGCGCGATTGGTATAATTATGACAAAAAAACGCCGGTAGAAACGTTTACCGACGAAGATCTTTTGCGAACCTGGGTTACACGTTTGGAACTGAAAGCTCCTGAAATAGACAATTTTATTTTAAACAGAACGACCGATTGGGCAAAGAAAGTATTCCATACAGGATTACAACAAGACTATCAGGCGTCTATATCAAATAGAACCGATGATGTTTCTTATTATTGGTCGTTAGGTTATTCTGACAGGGAAGGAATTATCGTGGGAAACCGTTTTTCAACTTTCCGAACCCGGTTGAATCTTGAGTCAAAGATCACTTCCTTTTTGAAAATAGGTGTGAATTCCGGCTTTTCATCGCGCAATGAAGGATACTTACAAGCTGATTGGGGTCAAATGGTTCGGATATCACCTTACGGAGCAGATGAGATAGGCAACAAAGAAGTAGATGAATACATCTGGAAATATCCGACATCGGATGTTACCCCTGTAAACCCGTTTTTCGATAATTTGTATAGAGACAGAAAAGATTGGTACAATACCTTAAACGCCAATATGTATGCAATTGTGAATCTGCCGTTTGACATTGAGTATCAATTAAACTTCATTCCTTATTACGAATGGCGGGAGTATTACAATCACGATTCATCAAAGAACTTCTCTTGGGCCGCAAGCGGTGGCAGTGCGGAGCGTACAACTTACAAAATTTATTCCTGGCAGCTTGATAATGTATTAAGATGGAAAAAGAGATTTAACGATCGTCATAATATTGAGACGACGTTCCTCATAAATGCAGAACAAAGACAATATTGGTCTCAGAAAATGACAGCAACCCAATTTTCGCCGAATGATATCTTGGGATATCACCGAATGCAAGCCGGCACCGTACCACTAAATGAAAGCAACGATACATATCAAACGGGCGATGCGATGATGGGCAGGTTGTTTTATTCATATTTAGACCGTTACATGATTACTGCTTCAATAAGACGAGACGGATTTTCGGCTTTCGGCCAAAAAAACCCCCATGCTATTTTTCCCGCTGTTGCGTTGGGTTGGATTTTTACATCTGAAAAATTTGCCGAACCTATAACGAGTTGGTTTGATTACGGAAAATTGCGATTCTCCTGGGGTGAAAACGGAAATAGAGATATCGGGCAGTATGAAGCGTTGTCAGACATGACATCCGGACCGCATCCCTATATTGACCAAAATGGAAACGTATATATAACTTCTCAGATTTATGTCAACAGAATGTCAAATCCAAACCTAAGATGGGAGCGTACGGCTTCATTGAACGTCGGATTGGATTTCTCATTCTTGAACAATAAACTAAGCGGAGCTTTAGAGAGTTATGTAGCCACCACAAACGATTTATTAGTAGATAGAGCATTACCCGAAATAATTGGTTATAACAGCGTTGCTGCTAATTTAGGGAAGCTCCAAAACAGGGGTTTCGAAGCTACGGTAAATACGAATCTCATCTCAGGACCTAAATTTGCGTGGAATGCATCCGCAAATTTCTCCTTAAACCGACGCAAAATAGTACACTTGTATGGAGATATGATTGATATTAAAGACGAAAATGGAAATGTTGTCGGACAAAAAGAAGCCGATGATATTAAAAATCGTTGGTTCATAGGTCAAGATCCTGATCGTATATGGGATTACGAACGCATTGGCGTGTGGCAAAAAGAAGAAGCAACGGAAGCTGCAAAATATGGTTTACAGCCTGGTGATTTTAAATACAAAGATCAAAACGAAGATGGTGTAATGACGGATGCGGACAGAATATTCCAGGGCTATACAACACCGCGCTTCAGATGGACATTACGAAACGAATTTATTTTCAACAGGAATCTTTCTTTGTCCACCATGTTTTATTCTTACTGGGGGCAATACGGTTCATTTAACAGAGCTGCGAATGTTTCAAATTTTCCCGATAGATGCTCGGAATATGTACAGCCATACTGGACTGTAGAAAACAGAATAAATGATTATGCCCGAATAGGATCAAAAAATATAGGGAACAATTATCTTCAAAAGTCTTTTATTCGTTTTGAGAATATAACTTTGTCGTATAACTTCCCCAAAAGTTTGATACAAAAATTTTATGTACAAGACTTGCGTTTAGCACTCTCTGTAAGAAACGTAGCAGTCTTCTCACCACATTGGAACTTTTGGGATGCCGAATTAAGTGATCCAACTCCTCGTACTTATAATATTAGTTTGAATTTTTCACTTTAATACATTTGCTATATGAAATATATAACATTACATAAACGGTATATCATTATTTTCGGACTGATTTTAATGATGTTTGGATGCAGTGATAACTGGCTCGAACCAAAACCCTTATCTTTTTATACGCCTGAGAATACTTATGTAGATGCCGCGGGTTTCTATGCAGCGCTGACAACTTGTGAGCGAAACATGCGTCACGAGTATTTCGGGGATGGTGCACCCATCTTAACAGAGTTCATCCTTTCCGATATGGCCGTGGAGGGAACAACGGACAAAGCCGGCCCGCAGATGGATTTGGACGTTTCATTATTACCCGATGCGAACTTAAACAGTACTGACTTTACTCGCGTTGGGTGGTATTGGTACGAAGGGTACAAAGGAATTAAATATGCCAATGTAGTTATTTCTAAGATCGATCAGGCCACATATAAAGACGAAGCTGAGAGAAATGCGGTTCTAGGATCAGCATATTTTCACCGGGCATACAGGTACAATAAACTCGTTCATCAATTTGGGAATGTTCCATATTTGGATTGGGAGATAACAGAGCCGAAGTACGATTTTTACACTTACGATCGTTGGTCAATTCTTGAAAAAATGCTGCCCGATCTCGAGTTTGCCTACAAGTGGGTACCAGAGAAGGTTGATAGGGGAAGAACTTCCAAGGCGGCATGTGGTGTATTGTTAATGAAAGTTTGTATGGCTTTAGGGAATTTTGATCGGGCTATTGAAGTAGGAAATGAAATAGTAGCCACACATCCATTAATGACACACAGATTTACGGTGAATAAAACAAAGCCGAGAACAAACTTAATGCATGATCTTCACAGTGTAGAAGCAAAACTGGATATGAGCAATACCGAAGGGTTGATGTATGTGGTTTCTTATCCTGAAGTTGATGGTTCCGATAGAATTCAATCCATGCGCAACGGAGTCCCCTTTTGGAATAGCGGAAATGTGAAAACGCCAACCGGAAAAGCAGGAACGAGCGTTAGTATTGCTGCCGACGAAACGAATCCGTGGATGAATTTGAACAAAAGTTATGGAAGAGGTATCGGACGTTTACGTACCACATGGTATTACTCTCATAAAATATGGACTGAAAAAGAAAAGAATGATTTACGCGGGATTTACAATCGAGACAGTTGGAGAAGTCCGGAGGATCTTCAATACAATCATCCTGATCTGAAAAAGAATAATGACCCTTGGTATGGACAAAATCTTGTTAAACCCACGGCAATGTCGGTTGAAGATACAATACGTACTTGGTTTTCATGGCCTCATTATAAGTTGTTTGTCCCCGATCCGCTGCAAACACAATGGAATGGAGGGGAAACTCCCTGGTATATTTATCGTTCGGCTGAGGTATATTTGCTGATGGCGGAGGCCTATTATTGGAAAGATCAACCATTACAAGCTGCTGAAGCATTGAATGTAGTCCGACTTCGTGCAGGAGCAGACGCACTAACGGCTGCAGATGTTAATATTGGTGCAATAATAAATGAAAGAGCCAGAGAATTGTATTATGAAGAGAATAGAAAATCTGAATTAACAAGGATAGCCTATACTTTTGCGAAGACCGGAAAGCCGTGTGAAGTATTTGGCGGAAGAGTTTACCGACTCGACAACTTTTCCGGCCCGGGAGGTACAAGCTCCAATATAAAACAGGAAGGAATAAACTTTTATTATGATTGGATCATGAAGCAAAGTAATTTCTACAATAAAGGAGTAAAACATAAATGGGCAGAATATAAAATGAGTGTTCATCATGTCTTGTGGCCGGTGCCTGCAAATGCTATCAATACCAATATAAAAGGGATTATCAATCAAAATATTGGTTATCCCGGAGCCGAGAATAACGTAGAGCCTTTAATTGTACCAAAAGACGGAACAGTATTAGGCCCCGACGCTAATAAATAACTATCTTCGACGTCAAAAAAACTTCCTCTCAAGAAATTAATATTTTTCTTAAGAGGAAGTTTTTGTAAATTTCATGATTCTTGAAAAAGACACAGCTAAATGAGGTTTTTTTCGTATCTTTACGACAAATAAATGGGTTTTTATTAAAAAACAGAACTATATCATGACAACAAGAAGGCAATTCATAAAAAAAACGGCATTCGCTTCTGCCGGATTGGCTTTAAGTGGTATTTACACTAAAACCAATGCAGCTAGCTACAGCCGAATCATGGGAGCAAACCAAAAAGTAAACCTGGCGCACATCGGTATCGGGAATAGGGGCTGGGAAATCATTAACGATTTCGATAAAACCGGTTTAGCAAACGTGGTTGCGCTTTGCGATGTGGATTTGGGTGCCGAACACGCTCAAAAAGCCCTGGCTAAATTCCCAAACGCGAAGCGTTTTAAGGATTTCAGACAGATGTTCGACAAAATGGGCAACGAGATTGAAGCCGTGGCCATTGCAACCCCCGATTTTTCTCACTTTCCCATCGTGATGGCGGCTATGGCAGCCGGTAAACATGTGTACGTTGAAAAACCGCTCACAAGAACATTTCACGAATCGGAACTTATCATACAGGCAGCAAAAAAATACCCCAAAGTGGTTACCCAAATGGGTAATCAGGGACATTCCGAAGGAAATTATTTTCAGTTTAAGACCTGGAAAGACGCAGGAATCATCAAAGATGTAACGGCCATTACCGCGCACATGAACAACGTACGCCGCTGGCATAGCTGGGACCCGAACATTAAGAAATTCCCAGCTGCAGAACCCATCCCCGAAACATTGGACTGGGATACGTGGTTGTCGGCTCAGGCTTATCACGACTACAATAAAGATTTTGTGAACGGGCAATGGCGCTGCTGGTACGATTTCGGAATGGGGGCCCTCGGCGATTGGGGTGCGCATATTCTCGACGCAGCGCATGAATTTCTCGATCTTGGGTTACCCGAAGAAGTAACGCCATTGCGCCTTAGCGGACATAACGACTACTTCTTTCCCATGTCCAGCACCATAGAATTCAAGTTTCCAAAACGCGGAAATATGCCTCCGGTGGTTATCACATGGTACGACGGACTGGACAACATCCCGGCGGTTCCCGAAGGATACGGCGTTTCCGAAATAGATCCGAATATCCCGAGTGTGGGCGGAGGTAAAATCCAACCCGCCAAACTAAATCCGGGAAAAGAAATTTACAGCAAGGAACTTACGTTTAAGGGAGGTTCGCACGGAAGTACATTGAGTATTATTCCTGAAGCGAAAGCCAAAGAAATGGAGAAAAAGTTGCCCGAGGTGCCCCGAAGCCCCTCCAACCATTTTGCGAACTTTTTACTCGCCTGTCAGGGAAAAGAAAAAACGCGTTCTCCTTTCGAAATCTCAGGGTCGTTAAGTCAGGTATTTTGTATGGGTGTGGCTGCACAACGCCTGAACCGGAAAATCATTTTCGACCGCGAAACAAAACGAGTGACCAACGATGCATTCGCTGATGCTTATTTAACGGGAATCCCTCCTCGCAAAGGATGGGAAGAGTTTTACAAAATTTAAAATTATATAAGACTATGAAGAAGTATTTTATTATGTTATTCGCAACAATGATCGTAGTTTCCGCTTCGGCGCAGGAACCGAAATGGCAAGACTTATTTAACGGCCGCAACCTGCGTGGCTGGACAAAATTAAACGGAACAGCCGAGTACAAGGTGCAAGACAAGACCATAACCGGTATTTCGAGAATGGGAACGCCCAATACTTTTTTGGCTACCAACAAGATGTATGGCGATTTTATCCTCGAATTTGATTTTAAAGTAGATGACGGCCTTAATTCGGGCGTGCAATTCCGTAGCAACAGTTTGAAGGAATATAACAACGGACGAGTGCACGGATACCAGTTCGAGATTGATCCTTCGGACAGAGCCTGGACAGGCGGAATTTACGATGAAGCCCGCCGCGGATGGCTGTATCCGCTGACATATAATCCGATCGGACAAAAGGCTTTCAAGCACAACCAGTGGAACAAGGCGCGTATCGAGGCTATTGGAAATTCCATCCGTACGTGGGTGAATGGCGTACCGTGTGCCGATCTTTTGGACGATATGACCAAAACCGGATTCATCGCGTTGCAGGTTCACGCCATCAATAAAGAAGAACTTGTCGGTAAAACGGTTTCCTGGCGCAACATTCGTATTCTTACCGACGATCTGGATAAATTCAAAACCAGAGAAAACATAGATGGAATCGTGCAGATGAACACCATCGCGAATACCATTTCCGACAGGGAAGCCCGCGAAGGCTGGAAACTTTTGTGGGACGGAAAAACAACCAACGGATGGCGTGGCGCCAAGCTCGATGGTTTCCCCGAAAAAGGATGGGTTGTGGATAACGGCGTTCTGAAAGTACTGAAAGGAACCGGAGGAGAATCCACCAACGGTGGCGATATTATCACAACACGGTTGTACAAAAACTTCATGCTGAAGGTTGATTTCAAAATAACCGAAGGCGCCAACAGCGGAATAAAATATTTCGTGGATCCCACATTGAACAAAGGTGCAGGCTCGGCTATCGGTTGCGAGTTTCAGATATTGGACGATAAAAACCATCCCGATGCCAAACTCGGCGTCAACGGAAATCGCACGCTTGGTTCGCTCTACGACCTGATTCCCGCTCCCGCCGATAAACCGTTCCGTCCCGGATTTTTCAACACGGCAATGATCGTTGTCAAAGGCAATCACGTGGAACATTGGCTCAACGGCGTGAAAATAATCGAATACGAAAGAAATAATCAGGAATGGAACGCATTGGTGGATTACAGCAAGTATAAAGACTGGCCTAACTTCGGCAACTATGAAGAGGGATATATCCTTCTCCAGGATCATGGCGATGAAGTGTGGTTTCAGAACATCAAAATCAAAGAACTGGAGTAAATTTTTTATTATGGACAGACGAAATTTTTTAAAACAGTCGGCCATCACAGCCACCGGACTAAGTTTAACTCCGTTAATGGGAAAATCGTATGCATCCGTTTACGGTAAATCGGCGCCGGGTAATAAGATAAAAATCGGGCTCATCGGCTGTCGTAATCAGGGTTGGGCTAACCTAAGCACTTTTCTGCAGTATCCCGAAACCGAGTGCGTCGCTTTGTGCGACGTGGACGATCAGTGGTTATATCAACGTGCGGACGAAATTCAAAAACAAACCGGAAAACGGCCTCCGCAACTGGTGAAAGACTGGCGCAAGGTAATTGACAATAAGGATGTGGATTTGGTCATTATCGGCACCCCCGATCACTGGCACTGCCTTCAGTTGGTAGCAGCCTGTGAAGCAGGAAAAGATTGCTATGTAGAAAAACCGTTGGGCAATACCATCGAAGAGTGCGACCTGATGGTGAATGCTGCCCGCAAATACAACCGGATCGTTCAGGTAGGCCAATGGCAGCGCAGCGATCCGCACTGGGACGAAGCGGCTGCATACGTGCAGAGCGGCAAGTTGGGACGTGTGAGAACCGTAAAAGCCTGGGCATATCAAACCAGCAAATACACCTTGCCCGTTGTTCCCGATTCCGCTCCTCCAGCCGGAGTAGATTACGATATGTGGTTAGGCCCCGCGCCAAAACGAAATTTCAACCAGAACCGGTTTCACTACAACTTCCGCTTTTTCTGGGATTATGCAGGCGGGTTAATGGCCGATTGGGGAGTGCATCTGCTCGATTATGCCCTGAAAGGAATGAACGTGGGCTTGCCTTCGTATGTGTACGGCGCGGGCGGAAAATACGGATATCCCAATGATGCGATGGAAACGCCCGATACACTCATGGCTACCTACAAATATCCCGATTTCAATATTATCTGGGATCATGCCTGCGGCATCGGAAACGGATTGTTCGGTCTTCGCGAAGGGGTTGTCTTCTATGGCGAAAACGGTACGCTCATTCTCACGCGTCAGGGGTGGGAAGTTGTTCCCGAACAAGCCGTTAACAGCCGCAATTTTCCGTACTGCTATCCGTGCGACAATGAGCGGAAGCCCAACACTCCCCGGATGGAGCCGGTGGAAAAGAAATCAGGCGGCGGAAAAGGATTGTACCTGCACGTGGGCAACATGCTCGATTGCATGCGCACGCGCAAATTGCCGAACGCCGATATCGCGATAGGAGCGGAAGTGGCTAAATTAAGCCACATGACCAATATTTCTTCCCGCGTGGGTTCGGCACTGAATTGGGATAACGAAACGGGCACGTTCGATCATCTGGAAGCAAACCGGTTGATCAGAGCGACTTACAGGGGGCCTTGGAAATTGCCGAAAGTATAAAACGGTTACAGTTCTACGAGCGATAAAAGCTTCTTCCATTCACGGGGGAAGCTTTTTTTGAAACGGGTTACTTTCCACTTGCGTTTCAGCGATTTTCCCCATTTTCGCCACCAAACGGCAAAGTAAAACGTAACAGGCATCACTGCCAGATAAATAAGCGAAAGAAGCCAATTTTGCGTGAAAATTCCGATAAGCAACGCTTGAAGAAAACCGAAAACCGGCACAAAAATCAAACCGGACACTAACCTTACGGTGGGGATAAACTGGTTGTCTTTAAAAGCGCCGAGCAACCTTTTGTATGCAACAATGGGCAGGATGCCGTTCACAAAACCGAAAGCCGCAACGGGAAAGGAAATGACCAACAAGAGCAGTTGTACAAGAAGCGCGAGCGGTGAAGACGGTTTATGTATTTCGTCCTTGCTTTTTAAGCCGTGCTCTGTCATTATTTGGATCGCCTCGCGGTAACCCGCCATTTTTTTATCGAAAACCTCGCGGTTATGCGCAAATAAATCGTCCAGTTTATGAACGATGTGCAGCGCCGCCTGCAAATAACCGTCTTTTTTACCGGAGAATTGCTCTTTGGCCGTTTTTTTTGCGTTGAGGTCTATGCAAAGCATATATTCGTTGTAAAACTCATCATTCCATACGTTTACGACCATTTGTTTCATCCGGCTTTCCATTTCCTGACGCATTCGGTTTGCCGCAGCCACCGGATTTTCCGCGTAAAGATTTTTGTAATCGGCAACTTTTATCGGTTCTCCGTAGGTAACATACACATCGGACAAGAACCCGAAAAGATCGGGATAGTAAATGGCTGTTGGAATAATTTCGCTTTTCAGCGTAAAGTTTTCTTCGGCCTCTGTAGGCAGTACAATGCGCGGAATAGCTTTCTGCAACGGAAGCAGCGATTGTTTCGGGTTGTGTCTTCCTTCAGGAAAAAGCGCGAGCGGGATTCGCTTTTTCAACAAAAGGCTACTCGTTTCAAACGTATCGTTGTTGTTTTCCAGATTGTCTCTGCCGTCACGCATCCTGTACACAGGCATTATATGAAACCATATCAACAGGTCGGCGATCATTTTTTTTCTGAACACATCGGCGCGCGCAAGAAAAACAACCTGGCGTTTTATGTTTTTAAAAACCACAAGCAGCGGGTCAATAACCGCATTGCGGTGGTTTGGCGCGAAAATGACCGGTTTTTCGGGCGATATGTTTGAAAGCCCTGAGAATACGATCTTCCTGTAATGAAGTCTCATAGCCGTATTCACGAAAAATTGCACTACCCGGTATCCTTTACTGTATTCGTATTTCATGCCGTTTCAACTTGAGGTTTAACTTTTTTCTTTCGCCAGTACGAAGCCAACGCAAGTCCGGCCAGAATGTGCCAAATGCCCCACCAGGCAGCAACAAAAGCCATTCCTCCCAATTGGAGTTCGGGCGGGAATATCCGCGGATTAAAAATCAACGCCAACCCCAATCCGGAGTTTTGTATGCCGGTTTCGATGGAGATGGAGCGGCAATTTATTTCGTTTACCTTGAAAGTTTTCGGGAAATAATACCCTACGAGAAAAGCCAGTCCGTTATGCAGCAACACCACGATAAAAATCACGTGAATGTATTCGATAAAAAGTCCGAAATTGGCGCCGAGCGCGCTTATGATAAATGCCGCAAAGAAAAGGATGGAAGCATATTGAACGTACTTTTCTATCTTTTTGGTGATCACCGGGAATTTCAGGGCGAACAACATGCCGAGTATAACCGGAATGCCGAGGATCAGTACCACGGTGCGAAACATCTCTACCGGTTCTATGGTTATCGGAACCAGATATGGAGACCGGGCGGCATATAACCCGCCCCAGAACGCGAAATTCAGCGGAGTCATAAACAAGCTCATCACCGTGGTAATTCCGGTGAGGCTCACAGAAAGCGCAACATTCGCTTTCGACAACGCCGAGATCATATTCGAAACGTTCCCGCCCGGGCAGGAAGCCACCAGAATCATTCCTATAGCCACTGCGGGGCTTGGTTTGATGATTAAAACCAAAAAAAAGGTAACCGCCGGTAACAATATGTACTGCGAGATCACGCCCAAAATCGCCGGTTTCGGGTTTTGCACCACGTCTTTAAAGTGGCTTGGCTTGATGCCCAATGCCACGCCGAACATGATGAACGCTATGGCAAGGTTCATTAAATTGATGCTTCCCTGGCTGAAATTCAGTAGAATGGAATCCAACTGCTCCATGTTCGGGAAGATTGATAACAGAAGGGCTGAATGCATGTGTGACTTTTTGTTTACAAATACAAAGTTACAATTAAAAAGAAGTTTGCAAAATTTTCATCCCATTCTGTTGTCGCGCGACTTTAATAATCGGAATAATCGGTTGGACGAAGGAAGGTAATATCGGCATGCGACATGTTATGCTGATATTCGGGCAACGAAGAAAGGCGTTTCCAATCCGGGTCTTTTCCGAACGCGCTCCAGTGAGCGTCTCTGTCGGCTTTATTTTCGAAAGTGGTCATGTACATCAGATTAGGCATGATACTGCCGGCAATGACTTCGCCATAGAAAACCGCGTTAAAATTCAATTTCTTGAAAATATCCATTTCGCCACCTTCGTTAAACATGTGCACTTTGTTTTTGAAATAACCTTCGCCGGTGCTCTGATAGCTTCTCAGCTCGTACACGCGTTCGTTTTTCGGGGATTTCAGGTTGGGCTTTTTCATTGCAGGAGCCAGCGAGAACGCTTTCATCAGGATTACCTCCATACGGTCGTAAGCGGGCGCATCGTAAGGAGCTCCGATGTAATCTTTACCGTTTTGTTGATATTGACGGTCGGCTGCAAGTTTTTGGGCAACTTCCGAGACTGCGTTCAGCGATTTCACCGGGAAAAATACGTACATCATTTTTTGCGAAGCCGTATCGTTCGCGATAGCTTTGAAGACTCCGACATCGCGCACGTTCATTTTGTGCAGTGCGGGCAACAGCGCATTTTTCAGATATGCGTTGATCATCTTTTCCTGATCTGCTGTTTTATATTTATACACAGTAAGTTGATAATACTCCGGTTTGTTGTTTCTCGAAAACGAAGATGTAACGAAGAACAAACCCAAACATGCCAAAAGAACGATTTTTGTTTTCATTTTAGTTGTGTAAGTTTATTGGATAAAAAATGATTTTGAACTGATCAGCAAATCTATACAAAAAATTTTATTCTCACGAATTAAAATCCATTATATCGCATTGATTCCTAAAACTTTTTATTACTTTTGCAAATATAATATATAAGAACACGTTTTTAGAATGGAAGATGAAAAGTTGGTGCGTTGCCGTCCTTGCGGTTACGTGATGAAAGAGAGTGAATTAGGCGATGTGTGCCCGGCCTGCGGTTTACCTTATACGGTGTTTGAACCCTATCGCGAAAAAGTTTCTGCCGATCGCTTGCGCATACTGGCCATGGATGTTCATCCCATAGCCATTCACCTCTCGCAGACGTTTGTAGCGCTTGTTCCGGTTTTATTGATTTTTAATTTTCTTTTTCCCGATTTCTACCCGACCATTATTCGTTCGGTCATCGCATTTTCTGTTTATGTTTTTCCCTTAACATTGCTTCTTTCTTTTGCATCAGGCCTTCTCGACGGCATTTACCGGTTTAAAACATTGAAAACGCCGCTGTTGAAATCAAAAATTATTTACGGTACACTTATCATTGTGCTTTCCATTGCTCAGGTCATTGTTTTCAGGCTCGCGGATTATTCGGGATACCTGTTGTTGCTTTCTGTCGCCTCTCTGGCCTGCGCGGTGAAATTAGGATCAATGGGTAAACATCTGATTGATGTAATTTTGCCCGGAACCTTAGTGCTGCGCAAGAAAAAACCGGCATCTTCAACCAAAATGTCCCCGGAAGAAATTGAAAAACTGAAAGCGGCAAAATTAGCGTCGAAGAATCAATAACTCATATACGGATTCTGATTAAACATTTGCAAAAGCCCGTTTATCTTTTGTCAGGATAAGCGGGTTTTGTACTATAAAAATAAGTCATTTGATTAATATTTAATGTGTTATCAGATATGAAAAACGAAAAAAACTTACCGGGAAAATTATCACGAAGAAGTTTTCTCGGCGCTTCTGTAGCCATTGCTGCCGGAGCATTTCTGCCTGCGGCATATTCGTGTGGAAGTAAAAATGCGTTATTGGGAACGGCAGGCAATCGGATGGTTCCAAACTCCAAATTCGGCGGTGTGCAAATTGGCGCCATTACCTACAGTTTTCGCGATTTAAGCGGAGGGTTGGAAGCAACACTAAAAGCTTGTGTTGATGCGGGATTAAGCTCGGTAGAGCTGATGGGAACCGGTGTGGAAGATTATTTGGGAGCGCCTAAATTTCCCATCCAACGCCGCCCAACACGTGAAAATCCATGGACCGATGCCGAAAAAAAATCTATTGATCAGTACACTAACGCATTGAAAGAGTGGCGAAAAGTAAACGGAACGCCGGACAAGTATGCACAATTACGCAAAAAATTCAACGACGCAGGCGTAAACATCCACATTTACAAATGGACGGCCGGAAATACCGATGAGGAACTCGATTATTCCTTTAAAGTGGCCAAAGCGCTGGGCGCCATCGGCATCACTGCCGTAGCAAACGACGAAAATGCCCGGTTGATGGGCCCTGTGGCTGCACGCAACGGTATGTACGCCATTCTTCACAACCATTATCAGTTTGCCGAACCCGGTTTCGATGTGGATAAACTACTGGCCTATTCGCCTGCCAACATGCTGAATTTTGATGCCGGGCATTATTTCGGTTCCACCGGACTGAATCCGGCCGATTTCATCCGCAAGTACCACACGCGCATTGCCAGCTTGCATCTGAAAGATAAAACCAGCGCTACGAATGCAACCCAGAAAAATACCAACCAGGTTTGGGGACAAGGCGAAACGCCACTTACCGAGGTTCTGCAACTTGTGCGGGATCAAAAATGGCCGATCTATTGCGATATCGAACTGGAGTATCCGGTTGCACCATGGTCAACTTCGGTGAAAGAAGTAAGGACGTGCATGCAATACTGCCGGCAAATCTTAATATAACCCTTAAAACGAAAAAAGAGACTGAATTCCAATGGATAAATTCCGTATCTTTGTGCGGAACGAAAAAGTATTTTTATGAGCGCCCCTCTTGCGGAACGATTACGACCACAAAATCTGGATGAATTTATCGGCCAACAACATTTGGTTGGTAAAGGAGCCGTTTTGCGTAAGATGATCGAATCGGGACGGGTTCCTTCTATCATTTTCTGGGGCCCGCCGGGAGTGGGGAAAACTACGCTGGCAAACATTATCGCCAACACGGTGAAAGCGCCTTTTTATAAGTTGAGCGCGATAAACTCCGGCGTGAAGGACGTGCGCGAGGTGATTGACCGGGCGAAAAACAACCGTTTTTTCGAGTCTTCGGCGCCTATTTTGTTTATTGACGAAATCCACCGCTTCAGTAAATCGCAGCAGGATTCGCTGCTTAGTGCCGTGGAAACCGGAACGGTTACGTTGATTGGCGCCACAACCGAAAATCCGTCGTTCGAAGTCATACGCCCGTTGCTTTCCCGTTGTCAGGTGTACGTGTTAAAGGAAATGGAGAAAAAAGACCTCCGGACGTTACTCGACCGTGCACTGACGGAAGACCTCATTCTGAAAGATAAAAACATTGTGGTGAAGGAAACGGGAGCGTTATTCCGGTTTTCAGGCGGCGATGCCCGAAAACTGCTCAATATTCTGGACTTGGTTGTAGCCGCCGAACCCGGTAAGAAAATCACAATCACCGATAAAAACGTAACCGAACGGTTGCAGGAAAATCCCGCCGCTTACGACAAAGGCGGCGAAATGCACTACGACATTATTTCAGCGTTCATCAAATCCATTCGCGGAAGCGATCCCGATGCGGCCATCTATTGGCTGGCGCGCATGGTCGCCGGAGGCGAAGACCCCGCGTTCATTGCCCGGCGGCTGGTGATCTCGGCGGCGGAAGACATCGGGTTGGCAAACCCCAATGCCTTGCTGTTGGCTAACGCCTGTTTCGATACCTTGCAAAAGATCGGGTGGCCGGAAGGCCGTATTGTGCTGGCCGAAACCACGCTTTATCTGGCTGCTTCCCCCAAAAGCAACTCCGCCTACATGGCCATTGGCGCGGCAATGCGCGAGGTGGAGCAGAGCGGGAATCTTCCCGTACCGTTGCATTTGCGCAACCCGCCCACTTCGTTGATGAAAGAACTCGATTACGGCAAAGACTACAAGTACGCACACGATTACGATAATAATTTCGTGAAACAGGATTATCTGCCCAAAGAACTGAAAAACAAACGTTTTTGGGATGCGCAGAACAATCCTTCGGAAGCGAAAATGCGCGAGTTGATGAAAAAATTGTGGGGATAATTCGGATTTGGAGAGTGGTGAGAGTGAGAAAGGGGTTTTAGTAGCACAGAAACATTATCAAATTCAAAACTTCTATCAATGACATGTTTTTGATAAATATCTGATTTTGAGTTATTACAAATTTCTCACTTCGTTCGAAATGACAACCGCAGATAGTTGGGCTTCAAGTTAGTGTCATGTTGGAGCAAAGCGGAAATCCCGATTATCGGGGCCGACGAAAGGAGGTATCTATTTAATTATCATTCATGTCATTTCCTCTTTATGCCCAATTTTTGGGTGAGGTCTCAACATGTCTTTTTATCTTTCTTCTAATAGCCTGATTAATACCAATCCATAGAATTATACGGTGAGTTGCGTTGCTCCCATTTGAGGTCTTGCAGAAGCGAAGCATTGGCGCGAATCACGAAATTGTACGATTTATACGGCCCGATCGGGATGAAATTGGCCGACATACTCCAGCAGTGCAGGTTTCGGGTAACGGAGCAGTTGATGTTTGTGAATCGTTTCAGATCGAAGTTGTAATCGGTGTTAAAAGTAAGGTTCCAGTTTTTGGTGGGTTGAAACGATCCGCTCATCCCGAAGTTGTGCGTCAACATGCCTTTATAATCCATCCGCCGCTCATCAAACTTGCTCATGTTTAATCCGTAACGTACTGAATAATTAAAAGACAGGTTCCACTGAACGCCGTTTTTCAAAAACCCGTCGGCATCATACTCGCCGCTATCCTGATTGCTCGTGTCGAACATGCTTTTTTTCGGCCCCTGCTCATTCGGGTTTTGGCCCAACGAACCATCATCGGGTAAATCGGATTTTTCGTCATCGGTTTTATTATCTTCTTTCTTTTCTTCATCTTTTCCAAACCATTTTGCAAATGTATCCTGATTGATGGAATACGAAAATGAGGTGCCGGTGCTGATCAGTTTTCCGAAGCCTTTTCCGTTGAGTATGCGCAACTTATCCACATGAACCGGACGTCCCTTCGAATCAAATTCGTAAATATAAGGATCCCAACTCCCGCTCAGGCTCAGCGTATAAGATTTGGAAAATTTTAACCGGATGCCGGTGTTGATGTTGCTCCATTTCATGGAGTCGGCCATCATGTTGTATCCGAAACTGATTCCGAGGTCGTCAATCAGACTCTTCTTTACGATGGAATCATTCTTGTTACGCATTTTCATTTCCACGTTATTCTTGAAATCGAACCCGATGCTTCCGTTTTGCCCCATGGGAGCAGTTCCGAACATCATGCGCGAATACGGCGAATAGGTGTATTCCATCTCTTCGCCATCCTTATTGGTGTAGGTATATCGTTGGTAAAAGTTGTAGCGTGACGCGCTGAAATCGGGCGTGTAACTCAAACTGATGGATGGCGAGAACACGTGGCGGATTTGCTGTATTTTGTCTCCGAAAATTTTCCACGGCGTGTAGAATCCGTATAGTTTTGTATTGAAACTCAGCGCGGCGCTGTAATCGTACACCCGATTAAAGCCGTAAATGGTGTCCACAACTTCGTTTTGTTGCTTCACAGGGTTCCAGGCTTCCATAAAACGCGATGTGTACCACCGCTCGTTGTAGTTGATGGATGGCGATATCTGGATATAATCGAACAACGTGAATGTGGCGCTGACCGGAATGTTATGGCGCATGCCGTTTGTCCAGTCGCGGATGATGTTCGATTTAAAAAATTTGTTCTCTTTCGTCTGGATAGAGTTTCGGAATTCACCGGTGTAGCTCATGGATATTTTTTCATACCACCGTTCATCGCCAATTGCATTTTTGCGTTTAAGCGGATAAATGCGGCTCATGTTGATGGAAATGTTGGGCAAGGTGGCCGATATGGTAGAATCGCGCGATACCTGGTTGATGTTCATCGTTGCCGAGAGGCTCCAGGGCGAATCGGGAAACCGTTGCGTGAGGTTCACGCTGGAGCTTTTGGTATTGTTGGCCGATCGGCGCGTGTAGAGGGTGGATAAGTCGTTGAGGTTGGCTTTGCTGGTCGAGAAGTTCACGCTTGCCGAGAGGGTGCGGTACATGTTCGCTTTCGGGTCCTGCGAGTGTGTCCAACTGATGCGAAAATCCTTGGAAACGGAATACGCGCCGGGAATGTCTTTTAACCTGCGGTCTCCGATAACGGTGTTGAGGTAGTAGGCGTTGAAATTACCGGAAAATTTGTAGCGTTTTCTGTAATTCGATCGCGCGCCCACGCCCCATGTGCCTTTGGTGTAAAGTTCTCCGGTGACGGCCAAATCCACGTAATCGTTTATGGCAAAGTAATATCCGCCGTTGTTGAGGTAGAAGCCGCGGTTCATCTCGTCGCCGTAGGCAGGCATAATGATCCCGGAGGAATAGGTTTTCGTGAACGGGAAAAAAGCGAACGGAAGCACTACGGGGAACAGCGGGACATCGGCTACAACAAGCCAGGCCGGGCCGGTAACCACGTCTTTTTCGGGACGTACTTTTGCTTTCGAGAGGTTCAGGTAGAAGTGCGGGTGTTCGTGCAAATCGCACGTAGTGTATTTGGCGTTGCGCATGTAGAACGAGTTATCGGCATTTTTTTTCGATTCCTCCGCAACGATGTAACCTTCACCCTGTTGCGTAACTACATGGTTAATAAACGCCTTTCGCGTTTTAAAGTTGTAGCGTACTTTCTTCATTTCGTACGTGGTGCCGTTATCGTCAAAAACGGGGTATCCGAACTCCTTCCCAACCGAATCCAGTCCGAAGGTGGAGGATATGATGCTGCTGTCCATATTCATCGTGATATATTCGCCTTTAATCCCGATTTTTCCGTATTTCACATCGGCATCGCCATACAGAAATCCCATATTCCCTTTGGTGAAGACCATGGAGTCTTGTGCAGTGTAGTAAACAGGAGCTTCCAGCGTTTCTTTCTTCACCACGACGGTGTCAACGGCGGTAGTGTCGGATCTGAGGGTAGAGTCGTTGCGTTGGGGCAAGGATTCGTTTCTCAATGTTCTTGTTTGGGCAGAAGAAAATTGAGCAACAAGCGTGAAAGCGAGAAGAAATAGTATAACAGCCCCTAAATGTTTCATTCAAAATAGCCGATAGCGTATGGTTTTCACACGCAAAGCTAATCATTAATGTATTAATTCGCAGCAAAAATAATAAAAAGAAACTTAAGACAGGATGATTAGGGCTTTTTTAAATAAATTGAAGTCGTTTAAGAGCGGCATACTTTGTTTCTCCCCCTGCATAAACGCTTTCAACCCTTCGGGAATTTCAACGGATTTCCCAATACATTCTTCTGCCGTTTCCTTGAATTTGGCGGGATGGGCAGTTGCGAGGAAAACGCCCGTTTCGTTGGTGTGTTTGCCTTGTTTCAACGCCAGATAGGCGCAGGCGCCATGCGGGTCGAGGAGATAACCGGCGGTTTCGTACACTTTTTTAATAGTTTCGCGGATATCTTCATCGGAAAAAGTGTAACCCGAAATATTGCCTGTAACTGCTTTGTGAGAATGTGCGTATAGGTCGAGAATGCGGTCGAAATTGCTGGGCGCGCCTACATCCATTGCGTTCGCAATGGTTTGTACGGATGGTTTGGGCGTGTATTTGCCGTTTTGCAGGTAATTGAAAAACACGTCGTTTCGGTTATTGGCCGCGAT
>JAQVEB010000133.1 GCA_028698105.1 Petrimonas sp.
CTGGCACGACAAAACATCGAAACCTTCCACCTTTCACAACAGGAAGAAATCCGAAAAGTAGAAACCTCTCCGGGCGTTACCTGCTGGCGCGAAGCGCGCCCCATTGAGCGGGTGGGCATTTACGTTCCCGGCGGCTCCGCCCCACTCTTTTCTACCGTGCTCATGCTTGCCGTTCCGGCAAAAATAGCGGGATGTAAAGAGATTGTGCTGTGCACTCCACCCAATAAAAAAGGCGGGATACATCCCGCTATTTTGTACACGGCGCAATTGACCGGCATAACAAAAATAGTTGCCGCAGGCGGCATTCAGGCAATCGGGGCAATGACGTTCGGAACGGAAAGCATACCGAAAACCGATAAAATTTTCGGTCCCGGCAACCAGTACGTCATGGCTGCCAAACGACTGGCGCAGTTTTACGGTACGGCCATTGATATGCCGGCCGGCCCAAGCGAAGTGCTTGTGATCGCCGATGTAACCTGCAATCCCGCATTCGTGGCCGCCGATTTGCTGTCGCAAGCCGAACACGGGCCGGACAGTAAGGTTATTCTGCTATCAGATAACAAACAGGTAATCAAAGATGTAAACAAGGAAATAGATGTACAACTATCGAACCTGCCTCGCAAAGATATTGCAGCGCAAGCGCTCAAAAACAGCAAAGCCATTTTGTTTAAGTCGCTCGACGAATGTATGGATTTCAGCAACGGTTATGCGCCCGAACATCTGGTTCTTGCCGTCGAAAATCCGGTACTCGCAAGCCGAAACGTGGTGAATTCCGGATCGGTTTTTCTCGGAAATTACAGTTGCGAAAGCGTCGGCGATTATGCCAGCGGAACCAATCACACGCTGCCAACAAGCGCTTATGCGAAAGCATACAGCGGCGTATCGCTCGATAGTTTCGTAAAAAAGATCACCTTTCAGCAAGTGTCAGCAGAAGGCATTATGAACATTGGAAAAGCAATTGAAATTATGGCGGAAGCCGAAGGATTATTTGCACACAAAAATGCCGTAACGCTGCGCCGTAATTCGCTTCGCGATATTCAATAGGAATTGGTCGTGTGGTTGAAATAATTAAACAACAACCGAATATCCACTGAATTACAACCGAATTACAATAAATTACAATTGAATAAATATGAAAACAATTGATTTAGAGAAACTTGTCCGTCCGAATATTCTGGCATTAAAACCCTATTCCAGCGCACGCGACGAGTTTTCAGGCGCCGAAGGCGTTTTTCTCGATGCCAACGAAAATCCGTACGGCACACTCAACCGCTACCCCGATCCGCACCAAAAAGACCTCAAAGCAGCACTGACCGAAATCAAACACGTTCCTGCGGAACAAATTTTTATCGGCAACGGCAGCGACGAGATCATTGACCTCATCTACCGCGTGTTCGCCGAACCCGGTCGGGATAGCGTCATCGTTTGCCCGCCCACCTACGGCATGTACGAAGTTTCTGCGAACATCAACAACGTAAACGTCATAAAAATACCGCTGACGGACGATTTTCAACTGAACATCAACGAGATACTCCACAAAACGACAACCGATCCTTCTGTGAAACTGATTTTCGTTTGTTCGCCCAACAATCCTACCGGAAACCGGTTGAAGGATGTGAAGGTGCTGGTGGAAAATTTCAACGGTATCGTGGTACTCGATGAGGCCTACATTGACTTTCGCGCCGACCGCACCTACCTGCCGAAGATACAGAAGTACCCCAATCTCATCGTGATGCAGACCTTCAGCAAGGCTTGGGCGCTGGCAAGCGCACGCGTTGGCGTCGCCTACGCGAATGCCGGAATTGTCGCGTTGATGGACAAGGTAAAACCGCCGTACAACGTAAGCAAACTTAATCAGGAAGCGGCGCTCAAGGCGCTTTCCCTGCGGCACGAAGAATCAACTCGGGTTAGCAAGATATTGAACGAACGTGAATTTCTGATCGAAAAATTGGAAGAACTTCCGCTTGTGAAGAAAATTTATCCGTCGGATGCCAATTTTTTGCTGGTCGAAGTTTCCGATGCCGATCACATTTATAATCATTTGGTTAATAAGAAAATCATTGTCCGAAACCGGCACTCACAAGTTGAAAACTGCATCCGCATAACCGTCGGCACATCAAACGAAAACCGATTGCTCCTGAGCGAATTAAAAAATTTATCATTGTGATGGCAAATACTTTCTAATATGATTATCCGCAATTGTTCCTAAACGACACGAAGTGGCATAAGCATATAGCATAGGGTAACGCCCTATGTAAGGGTGTAAGCTCCAAACGGAAGCTCTGAAAGAGCGAAAGCGGATATTTCTTACGCGCTTTCAGCGCTTAGGATTGGTATGCCGCCCGATTCGTAGGGCGTTGCCCCACGCTATTGTATTGAAGGCTTTCAGCCTATGGATTATGACAAATCGAACAAAGATTTCCTTTTGTCGCGTGCACACAAATTTGAAGTTGAATATAACAATGAATATAATCCCGATGGGATTACATTACAGCTTGAGAATTGAAAATCAGTAATATGAAAAAAATACTCTTTATAGATCGCGATGGCACGTTGATTTTGGAGCCGAAAGACGAACAAATTGACAGCTTCGCAAAACTGGAATTCTATCCACAAGTCTTTCAATACCTTTCGCGAATAGCGAAAGAACTGGAATATGAGCTGGTTATGGTTACCAACCAGGATGGCTTGGGAACGGATTCCTATCCCGAAGAAACGTTCTGGCCGGTACACAATTTCATCTTGAAAGCATTCGAAAACGAGGGCGTGAAATTCAGCGAAATCCTGATTGACCGTTCCTTTCCGCAGGAAAACCTACCGACCCGTAAACCCGGAACCTCTATGCTTACGCATTACCTGAGAGGCAGTTACGATATGGAACATTCCTACGTGATCGGCGACAGGAAAACGGATGTTCAGCTTGCCAAAAACCTGGGATGCAAAGCGGTTTATCTGAATGTTGATAAAGCGGAATATGCCGAGTTGTGTACATCGGGTTGGGCTGAGATCTACACGTTTCTGAAATCGCAGCCCAGAAAAGGAACCGTTAAACGCAAAACCTCGGAAACCGACATTTTCGTGGAAGTGAATCTGGACGGAACGGGTAAAAGCGCCGTTTCCACCGGATTGGGATTTTTCGACCACATGCTGGAACAGATCGCCCGTCACGGAAATTTAGACTTAACCATTCGCGTAAACGGCGATTTGCATATTGATGAGCATCATACCATCGAAGATGTGGGCATCGCGTTAGGAGAAGCGTTTACTCAGTCGCTGGGAAAGAAAAAAGGCATCGAACGCTACGGCTTTCTGCTGCCGATGGACGATTGCCTGGCACAAGTAGCACTTGATTTCGGCGGCCGCACGTGGCTGGTGTGGAATGTGGATTTCAAACGCGAAAAAATTGGCGATGTGCCCACGGAAATGTTCGTGCATTTCTTTAAATCATTCTCCGATAACGCCAAGTGCAACCTCAACATTAAAGCCGAAGGTGAAAACGAACACCACAAAATCGAAGCGATTTTCAAGGCGTTTGCCAAGGCAATAAAAATGGCGGTGAAACGCAATGAAAATCAGGGAATTCCGAGTACGAAAGGGGTGTTATAAACGTTATTCAATGGTAATTCAATAGATATTCGGTTGTAATTTGTTGTAGCGGGAATATTTTCAGCCACACAACGAATAACTCGAACGAAGTGAGTAAATTACAACTGAATAACACGAAGTGAATATCAACAAAACAATGATTGCAATTATAAAATACAACGCAGGCAACATCACATCGGTAAAAAACGCGGTGGAACGATTGGGATTCGAGTGCATCATAACCGACAATCCCGACGAAATTCGTTGTGCCGACAAGGTTATATTTCCCGGTGTGGGTGAAGCAAGTTCAGCAATGAATTATCTGAATAAAAACGGATTATCAGAAATAATCAAATCGTTACTTCAACCAACATTGGGGATATGTTTAGGTTTGCAATTGCTCTGCAAACACTCTGAAGAAGGGAATACGGACTGCCTCGGAATATTCGACGCGAACGTGAAACGGTTTCCACCAAAAGACATTATTCCGCATATCGGATGGAATAATTTATCGGATGTGCAATCTCCGCTTTTCAACGATTTCGGAACAGACGATACGGTTTATTTCGTCCACGGCTACTACGCCGAAATTTGCCCGCAAACCATCGCCCAATGCGATTATATTTTGCCGTTCAGCGCCGCCATGCAAAAAGATAATTTCTTCGCCACGCAATTCCATCCCGAAAAATCGGGCAGCGTGGGCGAACGGATACTAATGAATTTTTTACAAACCGTCTGACCGGCAACCGATTTGACGGATAGATAATTAACTGATATTCAATAGATATTCGATAGTAATTCAATCGTAATTCAGTTGTTAGTTAAATATTTCAACTACACGACCAATTACTATTGAATAACGCGAAGCGAATTACAACCGAATTACAACTGATTTTATGAGAATCATCCCCGCCATAGACATCATCAACGGAAAGTGCGTGCGCCTGACCAAAGGCGATTACGACACACAAAAAACGTACAACGAAAATCCGCTGGAAGTCGCGAAAGAATTTGAAGCGAACGGCATCCGATTCCTCCATCTGGTGGATTTGGACGGCGCACGCTCCAAACACATCGTCAATCACAAAATATTGCGGGAAATCGCCTCAAAAACGAGTTTAACGGTAGATTTCGGCGGCGGGATCAAATCGGACGACGATGTGCGCATCGCTCTCGAGAACGGAGCTGCGCAAATAACGGGTGGAAGCATTGCCGTGCAACACCCCGAAACATTTTTGAAATGGCTCTCAACCTACGGTTCCGATAAAATCATCCTCGGCGCGGACAGCCACAATCGCCGCATCGCCACGCACGGCTGGCAAGAACAATCGGAGCTCGATGTGGTGAATTTTATCGCGGATTACGAGAAAAAAGGCGTGCAGTACGTTATCTGCACCGATATTGCGAAAGACGGCATGTTGCAAGGCACTTCTGACGAACTTTACACGGAGATTTTGCAGAAAACGAACGTAAAACTTATCGCGAGCGGGGGTGTTTCCTCAATAAACGATTTACTCACTTTGCAGCAAATCGGCTGCGAAGGCGCCATTATCGGGAAAGCGATCTATGAGAAAAGGATAAAATTAAACGAGTTACGCCAATTAATGGATAGCGCCTTCGGTTGACAGGCACTTCGCGCGATATTCATTATAAAACACTAAAGAATGGAAAATCAACAAGATAAAATGAAAACCAGTGACGCCTCACTCCCCCTTGGGGGGAGCCGGAGGGGGCTAAAAAAACGAATCATCCCCTGCCTCGACATCAAAGACGGGCGCACCGTAAAAGGCGTTAATTTCGTAGGGCTTCGCGATGCGGGCGACGGCGTGGAACTCGCCAAACGATACGTGCAGGAAGGCGCGGACGAACTGGTTTTTCTCGATATTACCGCCACTGTGGAAAAGCGTAAAAACCTGACATCCTTAGTCGAAAAAATTGCCCGTGAGATCAACATTCCGTTTACCGTAGGCGGCGGCATCAATTCGGTGGACGACGCACGGGCAATCATCAAAGCGGGCGCCGATAAAGTGAGCATTAACACGGCGGCGGTGGATCATCCGGAACTGATTTCGGAGATTGCGGCGGAATTCGGCAGCCAATGTGTGGTGCTGGCCATAGATACCAAACTCGATAACGGCGAATGGATGGTGTATATTCATGGCGGCAGAACCCCTACTCCGCTTCGCGCCGTCGAATGGGCGCGCGAAGGCGAACGGCGCGGCACGGGTGAAATTCTGCTCACGTCCATGAACAACGACGGCACCAAAAACGGCTTCGCCGTAGATATTACCGATGCCGTTAGCAAAGCTGTAAATATTCCCGTTATCGCCTCCGGCGGCGCCGGAACGATGCAGCATTTTGCCGATGTTTTCGGGCAAACCAAAGCGAGCGCGGCGCTGGCGGCAAGCATTTTTCATTTCGGGGAAATTCCCATCCCGCAGTTGAAACAGTTTTTGAAAGAACAAAGTATTCCGGTAAGAATTTAAAATCGTAGAGACGCATTGAATGCGTCTGAATTTAGAACGTATATGAACATAAATTTCGAAAAAAACAACGGATTAATTCCGGTTATCGTGCAAAACGCCAACACACTGCAAGTATTGATGTTGGGCTATATGAATGCCGACGCGCTCGAAAAAACCCGTGCCGAAGGCAAAGTTACGTTTTTCAGCCGCAGCAAAGGACGGTTGTGGACAAAAGGCGAAACATCGGGGAATTACCTGATCGTGAGCGAAATACTGGAAGATTGCGACAACGATACGCTGCTCATCAAAGCATTTCCGCAAGGGCCGACGTGCCATACCGGCAGCACATCGTGTTTCCGCGAGGAAACGCCGAAAGGCTTTCTGTATGAATTGGAAAAGGTGATCGAACAGCGCATAACCGAAAATCCCGAAGGGTCGTACACGAGCAAACTGTTTAGTCGCGGTGTAAATAAAGTAGCGCAAAAAGTAGGCGAAGAAGCCGTGGAACTCGTTATTGAAGCCAAAGACGACAACCTCGACCTGTTCAAAAACGAAGCTGCCGACCTGCTTTACCATTTCCTGATCTTACTGAAAACGAAAAACCTGAAATTGCAGGATATTGAAGAAGTGCTGGAAGGAAGGCATAAGTAGTTTGAAGTTCTGAGTTTGCAGTTTGCAGTGATCAGAAAATAGCGCAAATATTTCTGAAAATGAAGAGAATTTCTTTAATTTGTGGGGGAATTGAAACATTCATAAACGCTTATTAATTTGGGTGGAATTATGAATGTTGAGTGTGTAAAATAAGACTTTAGGATTAATTATCGAGGACACAACAACCAACATGAAAAAACATTAAATGGATTTTCCAAAATACATAGACTCAAATAAAAAGGGACGTAATGGATTAAATATCTTGACTAAGATTGTTGAATCTGAACTTGGTTGGATTGTCAGACCTAACCATATAGAAGATGATTTTGGAATTGACGCATTTTTTGATGTTATAATTGATGGATATGTTACAGGAAAATCGATTGCAATACAACTAAAATCGGGGAACAGTTATTTAAAGGAACTTAATGCTGAGAATTGGAATTTTAAAGGCGAAAAGAAACATTTAAATTATTATCTGAATCACGACATTCCTGTTTTAATTATTCTAGTAGATATAGAACAAGAAAGAGCTTATTGGGAGATTTGCAAAGTTGAATATGTGGATTTACATGATAAATTCTGGACAATGCCTATTCCTAAAACACAACTGATAACTTCATCTCAAAAAGAGGAACTTTTAAAATTTGTTCCTGAGACAGTTGATTATGTTTCTCAATTAGATGAATATTGGAAAGGAAATAAACTACTTTCTGAAAGCGGTCGGCTTTGCATATTTGCAGGGAAAGATGATATTAAAGAAATGAATTATCAACCTTTGATTGATTTAATTTCCAGGATTTGTTCAAATAAGCATCATTTTTCAAAATTCCGAGAAAATATTGAAATTGGGATTCATGGATTTGATAATGACAGTCGAGAATTATATCAAATACCTGAAATTAAAAAATGGATAACTAAAATCTTCAATAATGTTCCAGGGTTGACTTATTTTCTAGCAAATGATGAATATAGCCAATTCTTAAAGGTTTTTGTTTTTTCATCGGTTAAATTAATAAACATTGATAAAGGACTAAAAAGAGACAAAGTTTGGGTTGAATTTGATAATAAAGATTTAAAATCGGTTTTTGATATTCTATTTACTGATTTGAATGACTTTTCTGAAGCATTTAAACTTTCAATGGAAATAAATAAAGAAATTTCAAATAATATAGCCAAATGTATAACTGGAAAGAATTTTAATGAATAACTGAGCCTAACACGCGCTATAGTTAATTGTCGTAGCAGTGCTAATTTAAAGGTTTTCACTCTTAATTAAAGTTCAGTACAGCTTGATAAGGAAGTGCTTCGAAATCGGCAACTAGCCATAGTGCCAAACGTTAGAATTACAATGCCCCACCACAGCAAAAAATTTGGACAAATCTACGATCCCGTTATGTATCTTCCTGAGGAGCTTTTTCTCAGTCGACGGCGCAAAAAATTGTTGTCGGGCGTATCGGGAAAAGTGTTCGAAGTGGGCGTGGGAACAGGCATCAATCTGAAATATTATCCCCACGATATTGAATTAACGGGAATTGAGCCATCGCCGCACATGCTGGAGAAAGCGGCAGAAAGAAAACGATCGCTACCCCACCCTGAGCGTTTCACGCTCTACAACATCGGTTGCAGCTATCCCGAAATCGAAAAAATGTTCCAA
>JAQVEB010000134.1 GCA_028698105.1 Petrimonas sp.
TTTTGGCAAGCCGTGCAGTCTTCGACGTGTACGTAACGCGGTTTTTTATGGACTACAGCCATAAAATCGTTCTCGCCCAGTTTTTTTATGTTGCTGACACGGCTTCCGGTAAATATGGTGATGTTGAGATGACGGGAAATTTCGGAAACTTTTGGCGTAGTAATACAGGCAGAGCAGTCGAGCGTGGGAAATACCTTGCTCAAAAGGATCATTTTCCCGCCGACTGTATCGTCTTTCTCCACCAAAAGCACTTTGTATCCTGTATTTGCAAGGTTTAAAGCGGCTTCTCCGCCGGCAATCCCTGCTCCGATGACTAGTGCGTCATACGTTATATTTTTTCTTTCCTGGTTCACGATTCGGGGTGTAATGTTTTGAGTAAATAATCGTTGAAACTTCTGACTTGTTTCACAAAAGATTCGCTGCAAACCGAGCATATTGCGGCCATGCGCAGGCGAGCAGGATCAATTTCTTTTGATTTCATCAGTTCGTGTGTTTTTGACACAACGTGTCCGGTTTTTTCTGTACAACTTTCGCCATACACGCAGTCGCTGCCGTCAGCGGCAATGAATACACCATCGAACCCTTTTTCATAAGCATGCAAAATCCACTTGGGTTTAATGCCGCTGGAACAAGGCACGGAAATGGTATAAACAGTTGGCGGGTAGTGCATTTTCAGCAAACCTGCCATATCGATAGCAGGATCTGAAATTTTTTCGGTAGAAAAAACCAGTATTTTTGCTGTTTCTTTACTTGCAATTGCCATATTGTTATGGATTGATTTGTCTTAGAGACGGTGCGTGCACCGTCTCTAAGTTAGGAATGTTCTATTTCTTTCTTAAATAAATTTTGAAATATCCGTTTTCTTCAACGGAACCCAAAAATTCATGCCCTTGTTTGTTGCACCATTTTGGGATGTCCACTTTTGTGCCTTCGTCAGCCGAAAGAACTTCCATAACATCATTTTCATTGATGGTACCGATGGCTTTTTTTGCTTCCAAAAGCGGTCCGGGACATGCTGTTCCGCGTGCATCTACTGATTTGGCTACTGTTAAAGCTTTTAATTCTTCTGTTGTCATAATTGTTCGTTTTTTAAATTTTGAATTATTAATTATTGATTGTCAATTGGTTTTATATCATCCATTGCATGGAACTTTCGCCGGAGTCGGCAATAAAAGTTGCGGCCCCTGCGTAGCGAAGGTGTGGATAATCTATGATCTCTTCTTTTTTGAAACCCATCAGGTTCATGGTCATTTCACAAACGGTAATCTCAATGCCAAGCTCGCCGGCTTGTTTAAACATTTCGTCCATTGACATAACATTTTGTTGTTTCATTAACCCTTTAATCATGGCGGGGCCCATTCCCATCATGTTGAATTTCGATAATTTCAATTTGTTGCGGCCTTTTGGCAACATTATTCCAAACATTTTCGAGATAAAATTCTTTCCTTTCGGACTTTTCTTCGGATCACGTAATGCGGCTAACGCCCAAAACGAGAAAAAAAGCTTTACTTTAGTATCCATAGCCGCAGCAGCTAATGATACGATCATGGTTGCCATGATTTTGTCCATATCGCCTGAAATTACGGCAATGGATAATTGGTCATTGCGGGCATTTTCGATCCGGTTGGTTTTCGCTTTCAGGGCTTCCAGTTCAGCCAATAGCTTTTCCATGGTTATATCTGTTGACTTTTCCATAATTATCGTAAAATTTAGTGAATTAAACAATTGCAAATTACGGAAATATTTCTTTAAATTTTTCGTATTTGAAAGTGCAAAATCATACATTATTTTGTGATATGTGTCACATTATTTCGTATATTTGCGAGCCGGAATGCTAAAAGGCGAAATAAAGAGAATGAAATACCGGAATAAAAGATAAAATTGGGAATTCAACCACAATATCCCGACACAATAATAGTATAAAGAACAATATACAAATGAAAAACGAGTGTATAGATTGTGTGTGCGTGATAAAATCAATGCACACGCTCCAAAACTGTCAGGTAGAAGAACTTGAGCACAACCATGCCGTGGTGAAATTCAAGAAAGGAAATTTCATAATCAGGCAGGGAATGTTTTCCACCAACGTGGTTTTCCTTCGGAAAGGCGTAGCCAAGATACACATTGCCGGGCCATATCGCGAGCAAATTGTACGGCTCGTGAAAGGGCCTACTTATTTGGGATTGCCCACGACGTTCGGCGACAAGATCAACCAATATTCGGTTACGGCGGTACTCGATTGCGAAGCGTGTTTTATTGATCTGAACGTATTTAAAGCCATACTGGATGACAACCGGAATTTTTCATCTTTTATTATTCAGGCGCTGAGCAAAAGCGAACTGGAATCGTATCGCCGCTGCGCCAACCGCACGCAGAAGCAGGCGCGCGGAAACCTGGCCGATGTACTGCTGGATTTTTCCGATCACATCTTTAACTCCGATGAGTTTTTCCTGCCCATATCGCAATCCGATATCGGTAATTGGGTGGATGCCAGCCGCGAAAGCATCAACCGCATCCTGTCGGAATTCATTTCCGACGATATTATTGCCATGAACGGCAGAAAGATAACGATTAAAAACAAATCGCTACTGCAACTAATCAGCCAAAATGGCTAACGGTTTGCGTGTAATTGTTTACCTTTGTTGTAATTCAAAAAAACTTTGTGCATGTTTCCTTTTCAAAGAGTACTGCTTATCGGTTTGGTGTGGTGTTTGGCTTTCTCCAACTCGTTATGGACGTTTTCCAACAATCCGCCCACGCTTTTCGTGCATGAAATATCCCCTGCTCCGCTCCCCGATATTGCCAATGCCACCGAAACGATGTACCGGTTAATGGATCTCGAAGCCAAAGGCCTTTCGCCCAACGCTTTTGAATATGCCATGGAGGGATACAATGCGCTGAAGAAACAAGGCAAGCTTAAAAACGACTCCATCCTCACGGTGGTTGATTTCGATCAACCCAGCTACAATAAACGTATGTACGTGATTGACGTAAAACACCGGAAACTGCTTTTCAATACTTGGTCGGCACACGGCAAGAACACCGGAGCGGCCGTGGCAAACAAATTCAGTAACCGTCTCCAGTCGCTTCAAAGCAGTTTGGGGTTGTACATTACCGAAAGCACCTACAACGGCAGCAACGGTTATTCGCTGCGGCTCATCGGACTGGAACCGTGCAACAACAATGCCTGGCGGCGCGCTATTGTGATGCACGGCGCATCATACGTGAGCCAGCAAACCATCAAGAACATGGGATACATTGGCCGCAGTTGGGGATGTCCCGCTATTCCGCAGGAATTATGCAAACCGATTATCAACACCATTAAAGGCGGCTCGTGCCTTTTTCTTTATCATAAATCGTATAAACCGTCGTTGTAAGGTTATCCCGAGCATAAAAACACCCCTAAAACTAAACAATACCGCTATTCTCTTGTTCTATACTATAAATCAATAAACAAAAACAAATGGAAAACCTGAACGATTTATTCAACAGTGAATTAAAAAATCTGTACGCGCTGGAAAAGCAGTTTGCGAAGGTATTGAACGAAATAAAAGATAACGTGGCAGACGAAGACTTGTTGCAAATCATCACCGATTTAACCACAGAAGCCGAAGAACAATTCGATTTGGTGCATCAGGCGCTGAAAGATTTGATGATAAATCCCGGCAGCACAACCGACTCGGTGGTTCAACAAATGGCTGAGAACCTGCGCCAGGCATCGTTGATGGATATTCCTCAGGAGGTGAAAGACGAAGGCATCCTGGCTTCGCTCAATCGGCTGAACTATTACCGGATGGCCTGTTACGAAAACACGTATGAACTGGCGAAAAAATTAGGTCACAAGGAATTAAAAGAAATTCTTGAAATTTATTCCGAATAAATAATCGGTTCCGATAATTGTAAATATTAATCTTCTTTTTTCTTTTTTTCGGAGACAGGCACAGTCTGTTTTGCTCTTGTATTTTGTTTTAAGTTGTCGGACAACGGGTAAAAGATGCCTAATGTCTCTAACAGTCTAATAGTCTATCAGTCTATCAGTCTATCAGTCTATCAGTCTATTAGTCTTCCAACCCTTATTTCGATAGCAGGTAAACCTGATCCCGCGGCATCAGGCGTTTCAGGTTCGCCATGTTGTAGAGCGTAACGGCTTGCGTAACAGCCGTATATTCCATATATTCGGGAATGCTCATATCGTAACGATCGCGATTGGTGTGCCAGATTTCCATGTAGCTGAAATTGTATCCGAGCGGATCGGTATTGCGGAACGAGATCACCGGAACGCCGTTCATGGCAAAGTAAGCATGGTCGCTCCCACCCGCCTGCACAGGCACCTCACGCGCGCCGCGCGTATCTTTTTCCACCGTAAACGGGATTTCCGGGTTGTAATTTTCGAGACCTTCGGTACATTTTTTAATGTCGTCGTACCAGTTTTCGGGAACAACCAGTCCCGATGCAGCCGTGGGGCCGCCATCGCGGTTGAAATAATTGGATATTCTTGGCAGTTTGTCTTTGTTGTGCTCCACCCAGTATTTTGAGCCCAACAGGCCGAACTCTTCGCCCGCCCAGAAGCAGAACAGGATGGTTCTGTCCGGTTTGTTGCCTCCGGCAGTCATGATCATACGCGCCATTTCGAGGTTGGGCGCCACGCCTGTGCCACAATCCACCGCTCCCGAAGCAACGTCGTAAGAATCCAAGTGGCAGCCGCTCATTACGTATTCGTCGGGATATTTTGTGCCGCGAATTTTCCCGATCACGTTGTGATATTTTACCGGCCCCGGTTTAAAATGGTTGCGAATATCGAATTCGAGCAAAACGAATTCCCTGTTTTCCACCCGTTTACGGATGATGTTGTATTGTTCTTCGTCCAGTTTAATATCGGGAACGGTAGGCAGGTTGTCAAACGTCATGCTGTGCAGGTTCTTACGGTCGTAAATTGCAACCAACGGTTGCGGAGCGGCCTGAATAATGCCGAGAATGCCGGCTGCTGTCATCTGGTCATAAAAAAGCGCGGGCTCCAGAATCAGATCGGAATCTTTTTTCGCCGCGTTGTTTCGTTCGATGATGCTCGCGCGCAGCGAATCGGCCGATGCCGATATATCTATGGGCCAGCCTTTGCTCTTGCCTTCGATGAGCACCCAGGCGCCTTTTAGTTTTCCCTTCATGCGGTCGAAATCGCGTTGCGTTTTCGGTTCAATCACTACCGGGCCGCGTTGCAACCCTTTGGTGCCGGACGTGTAGCTGGGTGTAACAAAATCGAGCGTCAGTACCTCATCGCCATACATTTTGCCGAACCACGGGCCGCGATTAAACCCTACGGGCACTTCGCCCACCTCCTGTATTTCTACTTCCAGTCCCCATTTTTTCAACTGGTCGGCAACCCAGTACGTGGCGTTATCGTATGCGTCGGAACCGATAAGGCGTCCGCCGATGCGATTCGTGAGCACGTCCAGATGCTGCATAGTGCGGTTATCGGTTTTGCCTATTTCCATGATGTTTTTTGAAACCTTGTTCTGTGCTCCGCACACAAAAGTTGCCATTACAAAAAACAGCAACGGAATATTTTTACGAAGAATCATATTGGTAAGAATTTTTGAAATCTCAAAGGTAAAAAAATATCGGTTGAAACGGAGATTCAACCGATATTTTTTATGTTAAGTGAAATATCTTAGAACTGTTTTGAATTTTTTATCCAATGTTTTTTGGTACCCTTTCTACCTTCACCCGAAACCCTAAACATGATTTGGAAGGATTTCAGGCTAAAAATCATCAGCCTCAGTTTGTAAGAGACGTGTCTCAAAAGTTTATTTTTTGAACGCAAATTAGGCAAGGAACGCAAATTCATATAAATTTGAATTTGTTATACTCCAAATTACTGGTGATTTATTTTTTACGATAACGTGCGTTTATTTGCGTAATTTGCGTTCTGATTTCTTTTGATTCAGACCCTTTAGGGAGAGGCCATCTATTGCATCTGCCGGATACGCACGTCAATGCCGGAACCTTTCAACGCGTCCTTCAATCCTTCTATTTTGGTGTCGCCGTAATGATACGGGTACAGCACCTTGGGGCTAAACATCCGGGCGGCATGGACAGCCTGCTCAACCGTCATGGTATATGGTTGATTTACAGGCAGAAAAGCCACATCAATATTTTTCAGGTTTTTCATTTCGGGGATGTCTTCCGTATCGCCCGCGATGTATATCCGGAAACCGTCTATGGTAAGCACATAACCGTTATCGCGATGGCGGGGATGAAATTTCTCCCTGCCGGGCGTTGTGTTGTATGCCGGAACGGCTTCAATGGTAACTTTATCCGCAAGTTTCCGTGTATCGCCGTTTTTCATTACTTCGCCTTTGCCTATTTTTTCGGCGCTGCTGCCGTTGATGATCAGTTGCGTGTTGTTTTTGGTCAGCGCGTCAATCGCTTTTGCGTCCAGATGATCGGCGTGCTCGTGTGTAACAAGAATATAATCGGCTTTGGGAAACTTTGTGTAATCGGCATACATTGATACCGGATCAATCTCATAGGTTTTGTTATCGTACCTCAACCCAAGCGTTCCGTGTTTAATGAACGTTATCACAATTTTTTTGCCGCTTTTTGTCCGAAATGTATCTTTATCGAAGGTTGCGGCCGATGTGCCAAGCGAAATAAGCATTATCGTTAGTAAAAAAAATATTTTTTTCATTTTTCGAAATTTATATGATTTATCAGCGTTTTCATTTATAACATTTTATCGGGCTACATGTTCGTCCTTAGTATGCCGGGGTTACTCATTTTTTCATTTTTTAGTGAAACTCTCCTTTTTGCATTTGAACTATTTTGGCAAAAATCTGTTTAAATGATAACCAAACTTTAACTATTCATTTTTTAAAACAATCAAACTATGTCAGTATTAAAAGTCATTGAAGTATTGGCCTCTTCACCCGAAAGTTGGGAAGATGCCGCAAAAAATGCCGTTGAAAAAGCCAGCAAAACCGTAAAAGGGATCCGTTCCATTTACATTCAGGAGCAAACGGCCGTTGTTAACGACGGAAAAATAACACAATATCGCATAAACGCGAAAATTACATTTGATGTTTTAGACTAAAATTTTAAACTACTATGGGATTAATTGACTTTTTTAAAGGAGCCGGAGAAAAAATATTCGGCAAAAGCGAAGAAAAAAAAGAAGCTGAAAAAGCACAAGCCGTATTGGAACATTTGAAAAAATACCAATTCGACGTAGAAAACCTTGAAGTATCTGTTGATAACGAAACAGTTACCGTGAGAGGACAAGTTAAAAACGCACTGGACAGAAACCGCATTGTGGTAGCTGCCGGAAACATTGAAGGCGTTAGTAAAGTGAACGACCTTCTTCAGGTGGTTGCTCCTGAGCCGGTTCCGGAAGCCGTACCCGAAAAGGAATTTTACACGGTGAAACCGGGTGATACCCTGTCGAAGATTTCGAAGGAAGTTTACGGAGATGCAATGAAGTATAACAAGATTTTTGAAGCAAACCGTCCCATGTTATCTAATCCCGATTTAATTTATCCGGGTCAGGTCTTGGTTATACCTGAATAATCTTCAGGTGGTTTTTCAAGAAAATTTTGTTTGAATGAATACGGAGCCGGAATCGGTTCCGTATTTTTTTATCCCAGACGTTCTATTTTTTCCAGCTCTTTCCGGTCGCGAATGCTGATGTCTTTTCCCTCCAAAGCGATAATCCCTTCGCGCTCGAACTCCTTCAGAAATTTAATGGCACTCTCGGTTGCAATGGAGGCAAAGTTGGCAATGTCCTGCCGCGTGAGATTCGGGAACACGTCCAACCCGATAAAATCATCCCCACCCAGATAAAGCAGCGCCGAAGCCAGCTTGCCGCGCATCTGCTTGTACGTAATGTTGCTGATGACGGACAACAACTGCCTCTCATTACGAAAATTGCGTGAAGTAATGCGCATGGCAAACTGCGCATTTTGCAACAAAAGCTCACGCATGCTTTCCTTGTCTATCATGCACACCTGCGCGTCGGAAACGGCAACGGCCGAATACGTGTGCACGGTTTCGCCGAAAACAGATGAAAAAGCCAGAAAATCGCCGGTTTTTGCCAATTGCAGGTTCAGTTGCTTATCGCGTCCCGTTTGCAGGTAGATACGCACCAGGCCGTCCATCACCAACAACACGTGCGACGAAAATGCCCCCTGCTTAAACAAGGTTTCTCCCGCCAGGTAAGTCAGTTCGGTTTTATTTGTGCTGATAAGCTGTAGCTCACCGGGCTTTAAATCACGAAAACAGGCCACCATTTTCTCGCAATTCTCCATTTCGGGTATCGGGTAAGTTGTCATACGTTCAATTTATTTTAACCGTAAAGCCGCCG
>JAQVEB010000004.1 GCA_028698105.1 Petrimonas sp.
AGCTTTTCGATACTATCTTGATCAGGTTTTTGTACCCTTGCAAATTTTTTGCCAGCACGATCAGGTGCCATCCGCTACCGTCTATTTTGTCAGTTTGCTGAAAACGGTCACGCCTCGCCAAATAGCATTCACAGCCTATTATCGGTTTAAAAAGTTTGGTCTTGGCTTCGTTTATCTTTTCGTCAAACTCAGAGATTTTATCCGATGCCTCCTCTTTCGCCGCTTTCTCTCTTTTCGCTTTGAGTTCCTTGATGGCGGCATTTACCGGCGCGTTCTTTTTCGATATGTAATTGATGAATTCCTTAACGCCGTACATGGCTCCATGGTCGGTGAGGGCGATGGCTTTCATGCCATCGTTCACGGCTTTGTCCACCAGACGCTGAATGCTGGCTTGCCCGTCGAGCAGGGAATATTGCGAGTGAACGTGTAAATGTATAAAAGGCTGCATTTCAGATTGATAGGATTTTTGTAACGTTAGATGCTGACAAATATAACGAAAAAAAAGGTTCTTTCGGGACGAAAGAGAAAGAAGTTATCAACCATGCTTTTTATCTATCGGAATGTGAGGATTTTTGTGAATGTTAAAGTTTTTGGGTAAAAAAACCGGCGAATTCGCATCCGCCGGTTATTTTTATCGTGAATAAGTTTGTTTTATTTTGAAACTCTTTCGAGCCATTTCAGCATGAAAAGCATCATAAACATAGATATCACACAGGCTGTTACAAATATTAACCATGTTCCGGATATCGACATACTGGTGTAGAATATTGCCCCGATAAAGAGCAAACTGTTGCCGGCCGCAGTTGCGCCCAACCATGCACCCTGCATAATACCCTGGTATTTCGGCGGTGCCACTTTGGAAACAAAGGAAATACCCAACGGGCTGATAAATAATTCTGCTACGGTTAAAATAAAATACGTCCCGATCAACAACCATGGGGTTACACGTTCCGCATTGGAGAGCCCGCCCATCGCATCAACTTCCGTTTTGGAAGGCAATCCGATTGAACCGAGAGACATAACGACGTAAGCCAGAGCAGCGATACCCATGCCAATGGCAATTTTTCGTGGCGTGGAAGGTTCTTTTCCTTTGGACCGCAACCACCCGAAAAATCCCACAATAATGGGTGTTAAGAACACAACGAAGAACGGGTTTATGGATTGGAAAATTTCGGCGCCCTCCAGTGTGGTAAATCCTAAATTCAGTTTAATCTGACTTAGGTCGGTATAGTCTTTGGCAAAGTAGGTGAGCGTCAGTCCATTTTGATGAAATGAGAACCAAAAGAAGATCACAACCGCAAACACGGCAAACAGGGCATACAGACGTTGTTTGATTTCCTCAACGCTCATATCGTCTTCCACAACACCATGAGCCGCGGCCGTTTTAATTTTCGGATCGGGGAAACGTTTCTTGTTAAATATATAGATGGCCAGCGAAATGAGCATGGCAAAAATGGCTACAGCGAAAGCGTAATGGAATCCGGTAACGAAAACGTTCAGGTATTCATTGCTGAACGCTGTCATATCCGTGCCGGTAAAACCCACGCGGGCAGCCAGATCCTGTAGCCGTGCGGCTCCTTCGGGTGTGATGGTGTTGCCCAAATGCTGATGCGCTAACGCGGGGAGGTCGGCATTGTAAGCGAATCCGTTTTTTTCGACCCACCAGTTTCTGACAGCTACGGCAAGAAAAGGCGCGAAAATAGCGCCCACGTTTATGAACATATAAAACAACTGGAAACCGGAGTCGCGCATTTTGCTGTATTCCGGCGCGTCGTACATTTGACCCACCAACGCCTGTAAGTTCCCTTTAAACAGCCCGTTACCGAAAGCGATTGTAAACAGCCCCACACACGTGAGGATAAGTAACAGAGCGAATTTTCCGTGTGGTGCAGGGGTTGGTGTGGGAACGGCAATAATGAGGTAACCTAAAGCCATCAGTAATAATCCGGCTAAAATTGTTCCCTTGTAATTGCGTGTTCTATCGGCAATAAAGCCGCCTGCAAGGGCTAGCAGATAAATAGAGGCATAAAAAATAGAATAGATAATACCGGCGTTTGTTTCGTTTAGTCCGAATTTGGCCATAAGAAACAAGGAAAGAATCGCCATCATGGTGTAAAACCCGAAGCGTTCGCCCATGTTGGCTAACGAAGCCGCCAGAAGTCCTTTGGGATGATTTTTAAACATTGTGATAGATTTAAATATTACGTAAAATTTTTCAAGCCACAAACATACGTAAAAATCTTCAAATATCGGGTTTATACGTTAAAAAATTAACATTAGCTGGATTTTGCTTTTTTTAGGGGTGGCAGCGTTAACACCCTTACAATCCGAAAAACGAATAAACCCGTCAGAAGTTTCCGAAATCAAAGAAAAAAACTACTTTTGCGTATCAAAAAATCAAATCGTTATGACTACAACCAAACAATCACACCCGAAAGGACTTTATTTTATTTTCGTGACCGGCATGGCCGAGCGTTTCGGGTATTACGGTATGCGCGCCATCTTCGCGTTATACCTCATCAACGCGTTGATGTTCGATAAGGAACTTTCGTCCACCATTTACGGGAATTACACGGGGTTAGTGTATCTCACGCCCCTGATCGGCGGCTACGTTGCCGACCGGTACTGGGGCATGCGAAAATCAATCTTCTGGGGAGCCGTGCTGATGGTTTTGGGACAGTTCCTGATGTTCCTGAGCGCGTGGAATTTTGAAAGTACCGAACTGGCCAAATGGCTGATGTTTGGCGGACTTGGTGCGCTGATATTCGGCAACGGTTTTTTTAAACCGAATATCTCCACAGCCGTGGGACAACTTTACGAGCCGGGCGACCGAAGGTTGGATTCCGCTTACACCATTTTTTACATGGGAGTGAACCTCGGCGCGTTTCTTGCACCGCTTCTCTGTGGTTATCTGGGCGATACCGGCAATCCTGCTGATTTTAAATGGGGATTTCTGGCTGCCACCGTCATGATGATCTTTTCCCTGATTTTGTATGCACTCAAAAAAGATACGTATCTGGTGAATCCGCAAGGGGAACCCATCGGTGTGAAACCGGCTATGAAGGAAGATATAGATAACGCACCGGCTTCTGCGGAGATGATGGAGAAACCGAAAGCGAAACTTGATGTAAAACAAACGGTTATTTGGGGAGCGATAGGCGTTTTATTGTATGCCGTTTTCTACATGCTGGTGTTTAAAGGCGATGTGATCGGCTCGTTTATTTACACGGCGTGCATCGTGATCCCCGGTTACATCATTTCCAACAAATCGCTGACGAAAATTGAGCGCGACCGCATTTGGGTGATTTACATCATAGCCTTTTTCGTGATATTCTTTTGGTCGGCATTTGAACAGGCAGGCATCTCGCTCACTTACTTTGCCGAAGAGCAAACTAACCGTACGATCTTCGGGAAAACCATTCCCACGAGCTGGTTTCAATCGCTCAACGCGATTTTTGTGGTGCTACTGGCGCCGTTGTTTTCCACCATGTGGTTGAAACTCGGGCAAAAGAACATGGAACCCGCATCGCCAACCAAACAAGCCATCGGGTTGTTTTTGTTGTCGCTGGGTTATTTGTTGATCGCCTTCGGCGTAAAAGATGTGGCTCCGGGTGTGAGGGTGAGCATGTTGTGGTTGGTGGGCCTGTATTTTATTCACACGATGGGAGAGCTCAGTTTATCGCCGATAGGCTTGTCCATGGTCAATAAGCTTTCTCCTGTCCGTTTTGCATCGCTGCTGATGGGGGTATGGTATTTGTCTATGGCTACTTCCAACAAACTTGCCGGAACGTTGAGCGCATTGTATCCCGAAGCGGGAAAATCGAAATCTCTTTTCGGTTTCGAGATCGTGACTTTGCACGATTTTTTCATGATATTCGTGTTTATGGCGGCCATAGCTGCCGTTATCCTGTTCTTCCTGTCGAAAAGGCTGCAAAAATTGATGCATAATATAAGGTAAAGCGTAAATTTCAGAAAATTTGCAATTTTTTCTTGCAGAAATCTTGTTTTTACAGAAATTGTATTACATTTGCACTCTCAATTCGTAGAAAACGAATAAAATGATACATACAAATTTTGCATATTCTTTTTGGTTTTACTTTTACTTTAGTAGGTGAAGGCAGGATTTTATATGCAAACGGAAAGAAGATTAAAAAGTCATACGATATAAAAAAGTAAAATCCTGTCGCTACAACGGCAGGATTTTTTTTAGATAGATAACGAAGTTGAATTACAGATGAAAAAAATAGCGATACAAGGCGGATTAGGCGCTTATCACGAGATTGCAGCGCGCGATTATTTCGAAGGCGAAGAACTGGAAATTGTGCCTTGCCTCACCTTTCGTGATATTTTTGCCGAGGCAAAAAAAGACCCGTCGCTCATTGGCGTTATGGCCATTGAAAATACCATTGCCGGCGGGTTGTTGCAGAATCACGATCTGCTGAAGATGAATGATTTACAGATCGCGGGCGAATACAAACTGCGTATTTCACACTCGCTGGCTGTGCTGCCCAGGCAATCGCCGGAGGATATCAGGGAAGTGATGTCGCACCCCATGGCGCTGATGCAGTGTGAGGAGTACTTAGATACGTTGCCCGATATAAAAATTGTGGAACACGAAGACACCGCACTCGCCGCCAAAGAGATTCGCGACCGCGGATTGAAAGGCACAGCGGCGATTTGCAGCAGCCTCGCCGCTGAAATATACGGGTTGGAAGTCCTTGCTTCGGAAATTGAGACGAACAAGCGGAATTTCACCCGTTTTTTAATTCTCGCCCAGGGCGATACGCTCAAAGAACTGCAAAAGAATAACCACATCAGCAAATCGTCGCTGGTTTTTGTGCTTCCGCACAAGGAGGGTAGTTTGTCGCAGGTGCTTTCGGTATTGTCGTTTTACGGCATCAACCTTACGCGCATACAATCGCTGCCCATCGTTGGGCGCGAGTGGGAATACCAGTTTTACATTGATCTTACGTTCGCCGATTACGACCGTTATCGTCAATCCATTGACGCGATAATGCCACTGATTAGCGATTTAAAAATTCTGGGCGAATACAGGAAAGGAAAACAAACGATAGAAGAATAACGGAAATGAGCATAGAACCTGCCGAACATATAAAAAACGTGCCGGAATATTATTTTTCGGTAAAACTGGCCGAAGTGGCCAGAATGAATGCCGAAGGCAAAGATGTGATCAATCTGGGTGTGGGAAGCCCCGATCAGCCGCCATCGGAAGCCACGATTGAGGCGCTTTGCGAAAGCGCCCGAAAACCCGACACACACGGCTACCAGTCTTACACCGGAATTCCCGAGCTGCGCTGCGCTTTTGCCGGGTGGTATCAGAAATATTACAATGTAACGCTTTCGGAGAACGAAATCCTGCCTTTGATCGGTTCCAAGGAAGGCGTTCTGCACATTTCGCTCACTTTCTTGAACGTAGGCGACGGGGTTTTGGTGCCCAATCCCGGATACCCGACATATTCGTCGGTATCCTCTCTTATGCGGGCGCGGCTCATTCCATACGATTTGTTGGAAGAAAACGGCTGGCAACCCGATTTCGAAGCGCTGGAAAAAACGGACTTGTCCGGTGTTAAACTCATGTGGGTAAATTACCCCAATATGCCTACGGGCGCGAACGCTACAAAGGCATTGTTCGAGAAACTGGTTGCCTTCGGCAAGAAGCACAGCATCATCATTTGTCACGACAACCCATACAGTTTCATCCTGAACAACAAACCGATGAGCATTCTTTCGGTGGAAGGCGCAAAAGACATCTGCATTGAGCTGAACTCCATGAGCAAGTCGCACAACATGCCCGGATGGCGCATGGGAGTGCTGGCCTCGAACGCGCAATTCGTGAAATGGGTGCTCACCGAAAAAAGCAATATAGACAGCGGCCAGTTCAAACCCATGCAACTGGCTACCGTGGCGGCGTTATCCAATCCGCCTGAGTGGTACGACGAAATGAATGCATTATACGCAGCCCGGCGCGCATGGGCCGAAAAGATCATGGATTTGCTCGGCTGCATGTACGATAAAAAGCAGGTTGGATTGTTCGTTTGGGCAAAAATTCCTGATACGGCGCCCGACAGCAAAGCATTTATTGACGATATTTTATACAACGCGAACGTGTTTCTCACTCCCGGAGCCATTTTCGGTAGCAACGGCCAGCGATATATTCGTATCTCGTTGTGTGCGCCTGAAGAAAAACTTAAGGAAGCGTATGACAGGATTGAAAAAATGTTCAACGTTTAAGGTTCAAAGTTAAGAGTTCATGTTATTTGCGACTCAAACATTAACACCAAACGTCAAATTTTAAACATCAAATAACGAAAATATGAATTTCGAATCAATTTTACTTCCCGGCATAGACCCTAAACGACCGTTGGTTATTTCGGGCCCCTGCAGCGCCGAGACCGAAGAACAAGTGATGGCTACGGCCACGCAAATAGCCGCAAACGGCATCAAGATATTTCGCGCCGGAGTATGGAAACCGCGCACCAAACCCGGCGGGTTCGAGGGCGTAGGCAGCGAGGCTCTTAAATGGTTGCAACGGGTGAAAAGAGAAACCGGCATGTACACGGCCGTAGAGGTGGCAACGGAGAAGCACGTCTATGAAGCCCTGAAGTTCGGGGTTGACATTCTGTGGATCGGCGCACGCACAACGGCCAACCCTTTTGCCGTGCAGGAAATTGCCGATACCTTACGCGGGGTGGACATTCCCGTGTTGATCAAAAATCCGGTAAACCCTGATGTGGAGCTGTGGGTGGGCGCGCTGGAGCGTCTTTACAATGCAGGGATTACCCGATTGGGAGCTATCCATCGCGGTTTCAGCTCTGCCGATAAAAACGTGTACCGTAACATTCCGCAATGGCACATTCCCATTGAGTTGCGCCGCCGTTTTCGCGATTTGCCGTTGATCTGCGACCCGAGCCATATCGGCGGAAAGCGAAACCTGATACTGAAAATAAGCCAGCAGGCGATGGATTTGAATTTCGACGGCCTGATCATCGAGTCGCACATCGCTCCCGATGAGGCGTGGAGCGACAGCGCCCAACAGGTAACGCCCCTCGCGCTGAAAGAGATACTGGCATCGCTCATCATCCGCGATACGGTGCAGACAACCGAAGACCTGTCGGTGCTACGCGGCCAGATTGACGAGATTGACAACAGCCTGCTCGAATTATTGTCCAAGCGCATGCGCGTGTCGCGCGAGATCGGGCAGTACAAGCTGGAGCACGGCATGCCGGTTCTGCAGACGGTGCGCTACGATGAAATTCTGAAAGATCGCGCCGAGCAGGGCGAAAAAATGGATATGTCGGGCGAATTCGTGAAAAAAGTGCTCGAAAATATCCACGAAGAATCCGTTCGCCAGCAGTTGGTGATCATGGAGAAAGCGGGAAAGTGAAAGTTGAGACTTGGAGACTGGGAGACTGGGTGAGAGGAAGACTTGGAGAGGGAGATGAGATTTTGTCATTTCGAACAAAGTGAGAAATCTATTGATCGTCAGACAAGAGGAATTACAATAAAAAAGAGTCTAAAAGCGAAGCGTTTTTTCCTGAAAAACATCAAACGTCGAACATCAAACGTCAAATGGAAGCGTAGCGGAAATTCCGCTCCGCGGGACATCAAACATCAAACATTTTATGAAAATACTAATTCTCGGCGCCGGAAAAATGGGATCGTTCTTCGCCGATGTGCTGAGTTTCGATCACGAAGTGGCCATTTTGGACACCGACCCACAAAAATTGCGGTTCACATACAATACGGAACGCATGACCGATCCGCAACAAGTGAAGGATTTCGCTCCCGAGCTGGTCATCAACGCCGTAACGCTCAAATATACCATCGAGGCGTTTAACCAGGTGTTGCCCTATTTGTCGCAAACATGTATTCTGAGCGATATTGCTTCGGTAAAAACCGGACTCGAAGAGTTTTACCGCGAACGCACGCGCCCTTTCGTATCCACGCATCCCATGTTCGGGCCTACGTTTGCCAGCCTCAGCGACCTGAGTTCGCAGAGCGCGATCATCATTTCGGAATCGTCACATTTGGGGAAGGTATTTTTTCGCGATCTGTATCAGCGATTAAAACTTAATGTGTTTGAATACACGTTCCGGCAACACGACGAAACTATTGCCTATTCGCTTTCCATTCCGTTTGCCTCCACGCTGGTCTTCGCTTCGGTGATGAAACATCAGGAGGCGCCGGGAACTACCTTCAAAAAACACATGAACATTGCCCACGGGCTGCTCTCGGAAGACGATTTTCTCCTGACGGAGATTTTGTTCAACCCATATACGCCCGAACAACTGATGCTTATTCGTGAGAAACTAAAAGAATTATTGGCTATTATCGAAGACAAAGATTCGGAACGCATGAAAGGATTCCTCACGGAAGTGCGGAAAAATATTCAGTAACAACGGGAGACGATGCCTTTGGCTTCGTTACCTACGATCCGCTCGCGCGAGTTTCCGAACTCGTGTGTTACGTAGCAAATTTGCAATTCGTGCGTTACGCAGTAAACGCTGCCTATGGCACACACCGATTAAAAATCGGCGCGGGCGGGGACTGCGAACCATTCTTAGCGTGAGTCTTTGAATGGTTCAAGTTATAAACTTGCGGTGACAAATATAGATATACTCATTGTATGTTTATTATTAATCCGATTAAAAATGAGATCAAATTACAAGTGAGAGAAATTAAAAATGATTTCAATACATTGATTTTAAGAATTGCGTTAATTATAAATGTTTCCGCTAAAACGGCAAAAGATTCTCCAATTATGACATACCATATTTTTTGATCAATGTAAGTTGGAAGAACAAACCACAAATATGGCAAGGTTGCAAAACTGGCGATAAATGCGGTGCTGATCAATCGAGAAATAGAGATATCTTCACTTTTTATGATTAGTCGAAAAAATAAGATCAATACAACCATTTCAATGGAAATAGTCAGAATTAAGCTTTTGATAAATAGAAATTCGTAATCCATGACTATGCTTTTAGCATTTTTAGCTTACCCAAAAAAATCAAAGCTAAATACAAAATTATTGTGGATAATAAAATGAATGCGAATATCGTGAAATCATTTTCAAACCATGTATTATTTCCGAGAATGGCCGGCAATGAACCAATAAAAATGGCAACCGTTGTTAATCCAAACGACAAGCCCTTTTTTTGAGGTAAGATATTAGAAATTGCGATCAAAGTAACAGGCATTGTAAAATTGAAAGTAAATGCTCCAATTATTCCAAGGATTGGAATAAACGAATAAAATGAAAGCAATGGTATGGAGATCAACAATCCAACAATTCCGGTTTTTATCAAACCGTATTTATCTGCCAGAATACCACCAACTATTTTGCCGAAAAATAATGCTGCAATGAGTGTATAAAGCAAAAAATGATTTTGTTTCCACGGAAAATCTACCGATAATCCGATCAGTGAACGCACAGCAATCGGAATCATAATTAATACTATAAGAAAGATTCCGTAGCTTGAATGTATTTTCACTGAATTTTCTTTTTCTCTAATAAATTCCGGGGCATTGACAAAATAAATGAATCCACCTAAAAATAGGAGTATTATTGGAAACGTGAAAAGATGAATGCTCAATCTTGAAATAGATAAAAAGGATCCGATGGCTAGACCAATAGCTCCCGGAGCCACATAAATTCCCGAAAAAGTAGCCTTTTTATCTTCCAACGATAAAACAAGACTTCCACCCCCAACATGGTATAACGCATTTCCTACACTAATGATTATTAAAGCGGCAAACAGATTGTTCCAAAATAAAAAAGATATGGCAACAAAGGTTAAGCCTACCATTGCCGCTAATTTTGGATTCAGAATTTTGTCTATCAATAGCCCAAACGGTGCCTGAAGCATAAATGCGACAGCATTATACGTCAACATTCCCAGGATAGCATTGTCGTTTAGTTCCAGAACACCCAATAACATGTAGGCACATGAGGCATCTACAACTAAGTGCGTAATAGCGTATAAAGAAATAAACGGCGTTACTTTAAAATGATTATTTGGATGCATTTTCTGTTGAAACAGATATCGGTTTAAGCGGATCAACGGTTTCATCTGTAAAAAATTGAACGGAATCCGGGCGATCATTCTGGTATTTATACGACATTTTTGATTTATAAAGATAAAAGGTCGTACCGTCACGTCTGGCAAGATTAAAATCAATATAAACTGAACTATAAGTCGATGATTGAAAGGATTTCGTTTTAACTGTAAGATTCAATTTCTGAACATTTTTATCCGTCTTCCAGTCAATTAAGTCTAAATCTTTCATTCTTAAATAGTCCTTTTTCACAATATAAAGAGATAGAGGGCATGCTCGATTTACTTTTAGACAATTATTTGATTTAATCCGGTATGCTTTTTGTGACTTGGAGAATGTAAAACAATCGTTCACTCCAATTATGACGATATCTGGAAATTCATTCAAATTTTTTATTTTCACGCAAATCTTTGCCGGTTTGGAGTTAACAATTATAACATCTCCGTATAGTTTAGCTGCGAACAATGCCAATGAGATTAACAACAGGTATTTTAATTTTTTCATCGTATTGTATTTTTATATATATAATCAACTCAATAGATATTTGAATATGCCTAAGGGTTTCTTTGACAAAAATAATTATTTTTTCTTACCTGTAGGTTTTTCAGGTAAAAGATTATAAAAGTGGACACTTTCCCGTTTGAACTGGATTAGGCCCCGCTCGCGCGAGTTTCCGAACTCGTGTGTTGCGTAGCAAATTTGCAATTCGTGCGTTACGCAGTAAATGCTGCCTACGGCACACACCGATTACAAATCGGCGCGAGCAAGAAAGTTGGTTGATTATCAACTTCTAACGGAGGCAAAGCCTCCGTCTCCCCATCTCCCCGTCCTTTACTTCTCCACATACGCCCGAATGATCTTCGCATCCTTTTTCGGCCGTTCGCGCTGGTCGGTGGGCAGGGCGGCGATTTTGTCAATCACATCCAGGCCCTCGATTACCTGTCCGTAAACGGTGTATTCGCCGTTAAGGCTCAGTACGCCCCCGTCGGTGGAGTAATCTTTTTTCTGCTCCGCAGGAAAGAAAAACTTGCCGGGCGCTTCGGCATACACCGAGTCCACGATGTGCAGCACCGAGTCGAGCAACGCGTTGAACGCGCGCGGATCGGATTCCTTTAGTTTCGCCAGTTCCTCTTTGTGCGGGAAGTAGTATGTGCGAATGATCTTATTCTTTATCGGAACGTTCACCGCCATTTCCATGCTATCTAAGCGGCCTTCGGTAAGCACTTTTCCCTGCACGATATAGAATTGCGACATATCGGATTTCTTCTGCGGGTTTTCGTTGTCGCCCCTTCGGGGAGCGGCAAGCGCGCCTTTGCGGTGATAATGGTTATCGCGAAATTCCGGCAGTAACTGCATATCGGTGCGTCCGCCGCCGATTTGCGCGCCTGCCGGCGCATTGCGCGAATCTTGCGCTCCGCCCTGTATCATAAAATCTTTCACTACGCGGTGAAACAGCGTCCCATCGAAATAGCCTTTTTTCACCAGATTCAGAAAATAGGCGGAATGGTTGGGCGTGTCGTCGTACAGCATCACTTTCATATCGCCGTAGTTGGTAGATATGATTACATTCGGGTATTTCGTTTGTGCACTCGCAATAATTCCACCCGCAATAAAAACAAATAATAGGATATATTTTTTCATCTCAACGGTCAGTAATTAGTAATTAATAATTGGTAATTTCCCTTCCCCAAGTCTCCCACTCACCAAGTCCCAAGTCACCCAGTCTCCTCGTCACTAAGTCTCCCCCTCTTAATCCGGCGCTCTCCGGTACAAATATACGGCAATCCCGATAAAGATCAAATTCGGAACCCATGCCGCGATCATCGGACTCATCACACCCGAAACGGCGAACGAAGAACTGATGGTCATAAACAGGATGTACGCCATGCTCAGCGCCAGCCCGATTCCGATATTCAGCCCCATGCCTCCCTTCACTTTTCGTGCCGACAACGCCGCGCCGATAAGGGTGAGGATGAACGCCGAAAGCGCCGAAGCGATGCGCGTGTGATATTCGATCTGGAAAGGCTGGATATTGCCCATGCCGCGTTCTTTCTGGCTTTTGATGTGACGCCGCAGTTGAGGCGATGTCATCATTTGCTGGTCGGTTGCGGCAATGATAAAATCGTTGGGCACGATCTGCATCGTGGTGTCTATGGTGCTGCCGGTTTTTGTGGTTTCGCGAAGCCCGTCGAAATCGCGTATCTGATAATTTTGGATGGTCCAGTGGTAAACGGAATCGTAGCGGATGGACTGCGCCGTGAGCCGCGAAACCAGTTGCAGGCTGTCGAACTTATCAATAGAAAAGTTGTATCCGGTGTTGGAGGCGATATCGAAACTGCCGAAATAGGCTATCGTTCCCGGGGCGATCATAAACTGGATGTCGCTGTCGCCCACTTTTCGTTGCCGGGGATCAATGTATTTATTTTCGAATTCGATGCGCGTTTTGTTTGCCGGAGGAATGACGTATCCTCCTAACAAAAAAGCAATTACGGCGAGTATCAATGCCGAGATCATGTAGGGCTTCATCAACCGCTTAAAGCCGATACCGTTGGAGAGAATGGCGATAATTTCGGAATTGTTGGCCATTTTGGAGGTGAAAAAGATCACGGCAAGAAAAATGAACAACGGACTGAACAGGTTGGCGTAATACGGAATGAAATTGAAGTAGTAATTGAAAATGATTTCTTTGAGCGGCGCGCTGTTGCTCATGAATTTATCAATTTTTTCATTGATGTCGAAAACAACCGCAATGGAAATGATGAGCGAGATCATGAAAATATACGTGCCCAGGAACTTTTTGATGATGTACCTGTCCAAACGCTGTAATGACCACAAATTTTTCTCTATTTTCATTTTCTAATTATTTCGGCTATTCACTTTTCATTGTTGCCTGAATCTGCTGTTTCACGAGTTGCCTTGCTCTTACAAGCGTCTGGTAACATTTTCGATCATCTTCGGTTTCCATACGGAAAAATCACCCGCGATAATGTGCTTTCGAGCCTCTTGCACCAGCCACACATAAAACGCAAGGTTGTGTACAGATGCGATTTGCAACCCCAATATCTCGTTCACGTTGATCAGATGCCGCAAATATGCTTTGCTGTACAGTGTATCCACGAATGAAGCGCCGTCAGCTTCGATAGGCGAAAAATCGTTTTTCCATTTTTCGTTGCGCATATTCAGCACGCCGTTTTTCGTGAAAATCTGTCCGTTACGGCCGTTGCGCGTGGGCATGATGCAATCGAACATATCCACGCCGCGCTCGATGGCTTCCAGCAGATTTTCCGGCTTGCCGACGCCCATCAGATAGCGCGGTTTGTCTTTCGGCAGAATCCCGTTTACCAGTTCCACCATTTCGTACATTTTCTCCGTGGGTTCGCCCACGGCCAGGCCGCCAATGGCGTTTCCGTCGGCGCCCTTCTCCGCCACATTTTCCGCCGCACGGCGACGAAGATCGGGATACACGCAGCCTTGCACGATAGGGAATAACGTCTGCCGGTAACCGTAAGCACCTTCTGTTTCGTTAAAACGCGTTATGCAGCGGTCGAGCCACAATTCGGTAAGGTTGAGCGATTTTTTCGCGTATGCGTAATCGGCATCGCCGGGCGTGCATTCATCGAACGCCATCATAATATCGGCGCCGATGATGCGTTGTATGTCCACTGCCTTTTCCGGCGAGAAAAAATGTTTCGATCCGTCAATGTGCGAGCGGAATTCGGCGCCGGCTTCGGTCAGTTTCCGGTTCTCGGCCAGCGAAAACACCTGAAAACCACCGCTGTCGGTCAATATCGGTTTGTCCCAACTGTTAAACTTGTGCAAGCCACCGGCTTGCTGCAAAATTTCTAGTCCGGGCCGCAGGTAAAGGTGATAGGTGTTGCCGAGGATGATCTGGGCGCCGATATCGTCTTTTAGTTCACTCATGTGCACCGCCTTCACACTTCCCACGGTTCCCACGGGCATAAAAACGGGCGTTTCTATCTGGCCGTGGTCGGTAGTGATCAGTCCTGCCCGTGCGTTCGATTTCGGATCGGTATGTTGCAGTTGGAAATCCAAAGATTCTTGTTTTCTTATTGTTTAGACCGCAAAGATAAAATTTTTGTCGCTACAAACGGAGTTGTAGGGGTTTAAAAATAGTTAGCGCTCGCTCAAAGATGAATTATTGTCCCAAATATGTTGGTTTTGCCTTTTTTTTCTTATTTTTGTCTTGTGAATCAGTTCCATGATACAGCAAAATGATGTTGGAGCCCGATAGAAAAATCAATTGCGTCAATAACGGAAGGCATATTTTCACCGCAATATGCCCTGCGGGTTTTATATTCTTTTTTTTATGGTTCTCGATGAGTTGCGGTAAACAAGAAGTGCACCGTGCGACCGATAATTATTCCCGCAACGAGTTGGAGCAAAAAATTTCCGATTACGCTTTCCCCACCGATTCTATTCTGAAAATTCATGCCCAAAGCGAAAAAGACAAAAACGATATCAACATTGTCATCACCTGTAAAATACTGGGACAACGTTATCGTGAGAACTCCGATTTCTCAAAAGCCATCGCGTTTCATCAACAGGGATTGAACGCAGCCTTACGGCTAAAAGATACATTGAATATCACGCAGTTATTGAATCATCTGGGCACCGATTTCAGACGTGTAGGCGCGTTTCCCGAAGCTACCGATTATCATTTTCAGGCGTTGTATATGGCTGAATTATATTCCCAAAACGATCAGTTCGTGGGACGAAAAAATAAAGTAATGGCGCTGAACGGTATCGGAAACGTGTATCTTTCGCTGAATAATTATAACGAAGCCGAGCAATATTTCCGGCAGGCTCTTGACGAGGAAAAAGCGCTGGGAAGCGCGCTGGGACAAGCGATTAATTACGCGAATATCGGCGCAGTTTTTCAAGCGAAGAATCAAAACGATTCCGCGATGCTGTATTACGGATATTCCATGGCGCAAAACATAAAAGCAAAATCGCAGTTGGGAGTGGGGTTGTGTCACATCCATTTCGGCGAAATTTATGAACAACAGAAAGAATATGACAAGGCCGAGAACGAGTATCGCGCTGCTTACGATATCATGGAAAATATCTCCGATACGTGGCACTGGTTGGGCGCATGTTTATCGCTCGGCAGGATCAATCTGTTGAAAAATAACACCAGAGACGCACAAAAATATATTGTTCTTGCAAAAACGGAAGCCGAAAAAATTAATTCTCCCGAACAACTGGCGCAAGCGTATAATTTGATGTATCAATTATATGAACACCAGAGAAATTACTCCGGAGCGCTTGATATGTTCAAGCGAAGCAAAATGTATCAGGATAGCGTCCAGAATTTGAGCAAGATCAATCAGGCGCTCGATATGCGGGTGAATTACGAACGCGAGAAAAGCACGTTGCGCATAGAGCAACTCAACGCGCAGAATCTGGTACAGAAACATGAGAAACGGATAATCATCATCGCATCAGTTGTGACCATTGTCCTGATGATCATGTTTTTGGCCGCACTGGCTTACGCATACGTGCTCCGCACCAGAAGAAATAAGATACTAAGAAACCTCGATAAAATGCGTTCGGATTTTTTTACGAACGTAACGCACGAATTCCGCACCCCGCTAACGATTATTCTGGGACTTAGCTCACACATAAGGAAGCAAAAAGCAAGCATGAATTCCGAGTCGTTGTCGTATCTCAATGCCATTGAAAGACAGGGTAATAATCTGTTGCAACTGGTGAACCGGATGCTGAACATGGCGAAAATGGAAGCAGGCATTGAGGACCCGGAATGGAAAAACGGAAATATATCTGCTTATCTGCAAATGGTTGTAGAGGCATACCAATTGTATGCCCGGGAAAAAAACATCAACCTCAGTTTTTATGCCGATGAGCAAGTTCTTGATATTGACTTTGTTCCGCATTATGTGGATGAGATCATCCAAAATCTTTTATCGAACGCCATAAAGTACACTCCTGCCGGTGGTAAGATATCGCTTTCCGTTGCCGCCCGAAAAAACAAAGAAGCGGTCATAAAGGTAACGGATACAGGGAAAGGGATATCGGAAGAAGATTTGGCAAGAATATTCGAGCCTTTTTATCAGTGTTCCGATCTGGACGCAAATATCGGGAGCGGAATCGGACTGCATTACGCAAAGCAACTGGCGGAAAGAATGCACGGCAAAATTTTCGCGGAGAGTAAAGTTGGCGAAGGGTCGGTTTTCACGCTTATTCTTCCTGTAAAACAGCAGGTCGAAACCGTTTTTCCCGTACTGAAAATGGATGAAATTTTCAAATCGTTTCAATTTGCGAAAACCAAAGAGTTGCAGGAACTCGATCGTATGCTGGAGAAACAGGAAGAACTGCCGGATGCCGATATGGCAACCACTATTCTGCTTGTTGAGGACAACAACGACGTAGTGCTGTACATCAAAGCCCTGTTGCCGGTTGGTTACCGGCTGGTTCATGCAAAGGACGGGCAACAGGGAATGGATATGGCTCAGGAGCTTGTCCCCGATCTGATCATTACCGATGTGATGATGCCCTTAAAAGATGGATTTAGTCTTTGTCGCGACATCAAATCGTCGGAGTTGTTGAACCACATCCCCGTTATCATCCTCACGGCAAAAACCGCAACGGAAGATCAGCTCACCGGCTTGGAATGCGGTGCCGATGCGTTTCTGAAGAAACCGTTTAATCCCGATGAATTGTTAATCCGCATTCAAAAATTACTGGAGAGCCGGCGTTTGCTGAAGGAAAAATACCTTCGCTCCGTGCTAAAAGGCGAGAAAAAGATGGAAAAAGACGTGAATTTGGATTTTCTGCAACGCGTTACGGATATTGTTTACCGCGAAATGCAAAATTCCGATTTCTCTCCATCGCTGCTTGCCGACAAGCTTTGCTTAAGTCTTTCGCAACTAAACCGGAAAATGACGGCCGTTTCCGGCTACAACCCATCTTCCTATATTCTGAAAATGCGCATAAATAAAGCAAAGAAGAAGCTTGCGCAGGAAGATATTCCTATCAGCGAGGTTGCCGATCAATGTGGATTTTACGATCTGGCTTACTTTTCGCGCACTTTTAAGAAACAAACGGGGTTCACGCCATCGCAATATCGGCGAAGGCCGGCGTGATATTTATATTTGTTTTCGTCTGTATATCAGATGATTACTTTATCCCGATGCACATATAATACAAATCACATAAAAAGTTAACGCAAAGATACTACAAAGACTTGCGTTATAAATACAACCATTTTTTTGTTGAATGAAATAATTTTACGATCGAGAAATCGAGCGCGTAAAATGTTTCATTGTGTACTGTTTTTTCCTCATTTCTAACGGGAAATTAACACATGCCGTTTTAAGTCACGATTACTGCATGTCTCATTTTATCGTTGAAAAACTTAACTTAAACACTACCGGTATGAGATACAAATTAGTTGAAAAAGGAAATCCTGCCAGGCGCAACAGCCCTAAAAAATGGTATGCCATTTTGACAAATGAAGGCACGCTAAGTTCTCTTTCTTTAATCAAAAAAACAGCAAAATACACACAGATAAACAAAACAGATGTTGCAAAAGTCATCCAGGTTTTGCTCCGTGAAACAGCGGATCATCTACTAAAAGGATACAGCATTAAATTGAAGGATTTCGGAACATTCCGTTTATCGGTTTCAAGCGATGGAGTAACTCATCCCCAACAATTTACATCGGATAACATCCGTGAAGTGCGTGTCATTTTCACTCCGGATAAAACGCTCAAAGAAAAAATGGAACACGAGAAAAAAAGAACAGAGAGATAATTTTCCTCACTATGGGTTATCACAGAATAAATTCTTAACAATTAAAATAACAGGGATGCAGAAAACTGAACAGAGTATGCGAAAACAAATAAAAATCAATAAATTATGCCAACATTAACAGAAGAAGCCAGATCAAACTCATTAATGAGTATGCTGCTTAAGCAAGTGTATGACACCGTTACGAACGGCGGTGATCCCGATTCCATCGGGCCAAACGATTTTATTGCATTTGATCCCGTGGGGATTGTGTTGACGGAAGACACCTTCGATTTTGCACTCAAAGGGCTTTTCGGTTTTGCTCCTTCTCCGAAACCGGAGCTCGACAAGGACGGAAACCCCATTTTGGATAAAAACGGAAATCCGGTTGTGGATTTGGAAGGTTACAAAAACTTATTGGCCGAAAACAAATTCCGACGTTATTTGCAAATGGAGCAATTCGCCGCGATGGTGGATGCGGTTAATTCCGGCATTCCACCCATGGTGGAAGGGAAAAACGGCCGGCAGATCACTATTTTCAACGATTCCTCGAAACGGGTATCCAAAATCTACGAAGATTTGTTGCAGTGGTCGGTTGTGGTTGACACACCAATGGACCCGAAAGTTGAAAAGAAATTGGACAAGATGCGGAATAAGCTCTTTAAGATCAAAAAAATAAAGAATCCCGATTTTGATGAAGCCGCGCCGATTGACGAAATGAATCAGCCGGAGATCATTCATACGTTCGTATCGCCCATGTACGCTAAATATGTGGAGTACGAAATGAAATACTACGATGTAGTGGACAAGAACAATGAGATCAGAACGGCGGCCGATAATGGCGACCCCGATGCCATGGCGCAGCTCTCCATTGACGGCAAAAACATGAAAAAACGCGAAGATTCCGCCCTCCGGGCATGGCAATCGCTCGGATACAAAGAAGCCGTGGAGCGCATCCAAAACTACCTGAGCGAAATTGAAGAAAAACACATGCTGGTTATCAAAAAGCGGTTGCAATCGGAATTCCGCAACAGCCAGCGCACCCGTATTCTGGATTACACCAATTACTCGCCCACAATCCCCATTCCCGCCGGAGCACTGAAAGAAGCATCAAAATGGCCCACCCTCACATTAAGTGAGCGCGAAGTGCACTCCGACTATTCAAACACCATTCACAAATGGGGCGCAGCCCTGGGATTCAGCCTTGGTATATTCTCAATCGGTGCAAGCGGCAGTGGATCACATCAACGCACGAAGTCCAACATTGACCTGAGCAATCTCACCATTTCGTTTAAAATCGGGAAAGTGCGCGTTGAACGCGGCTGGTTTAACGAAGCGTTCGTAGAATCAAAATACTGGAAACTGCACGAAAACTCTCCGCAGGTATTGAACGGCGATATCATTAGCGACGGACAGGGAAAAGGACTGATGCCTTCCATCGTTACCGAGTTGATCATTGCCAAAGACGTGTATATGAATTTTGGCGACAGCAAAAGCAGCTACGAGTTTGCGAGAGATACCGTAAATGCCGGCGGTGGAATTGGAATTGGTCCTTTTGTGATCGGCGGTCGTTACGGTTACGATCATCAGGAGTCGCATAGCGACTATTCATTCAAAGGCAAGGGGTTGTTTTCGCCTTGCACGTATATCATCGGCTACAAATGCCATGTGATCCCCAAATCGCCCGATCCGAACCCATCCATCACAAAATGGACGGATGGCAAAACAGAATAATTCATAAACTCCCGAAGGCGTGTGGTGCACTCAGGCGCATCCACGCCTTCATCAAACAACAGGATTCCGATGAAGTACTATATCGCGTTGTATCAAAAGTTGAAAGATATTTATTTTTCGCAGAGCTCCCGGGCCGGCGATCTGGTTTTAATATGTCCTTCGCTCCGTTTATACGAAATGGATGATTTGCAGTTGCTTAAGCCGCAAAGTTTGATCGGCGATCTTTCAAAAGTTCCCGACTCCATACTCAAGAAACAGCAGGTTTCTTATGAGTTAAACTCCATTCCCAACTCCGATGAATACTGGGATTTGAATCCCAATAACACGCTGTTCGACGCGTATCGCGAAATACTGAATTACGCCACGGTGAAAGAATTGGCTCAGGGTCTCGATGCCGTAGTTAATGCCGATTATCCGAAACTGATCACAAACGGAAAAGAAACGCCGGAGTATAAAGCTTACAAGAAGCAGATGAATTTGTATGTCGCGCAAACCGAAAAGATTGCCGAACATCTGGCTTTGTTCGACGAATTGGACACCGATGAAGAAAAGCAAAACTGGACTGCTCAGCTTGCGGTGTTGAAATCGAAAAAAGATCAGGCATTGGCCGAATGGGGTATAAAAGGGTATAAAACGATGATTGAAGAAGCGCTTGAAGCCGTCAATAAATTATCGGAAGCCGATAAATTTCTCGACCTGTTCCGATCGGTAAAAAACAACTTCGATGCTGCCGAAAAAACCGATGTAACTGCGCTTTCGGCTATTCACGATATCAATTTCATCCCGTACGATTTTATGGAAAACGAATCGGGTTGGACGTATCTTTTTCTCGATAAAAACGGACTTGAATCTCTTTTTGCGACCGCAAAAAACAATGCCCGCCACTTGCCCGAAGAAATTCTGGATATTGAGTACGACGAGAAATATATTGACAGCATTGAATTCGATTACGCTTTCGTACACCTGAAGAGAGGTTGGTTCAACAAACAGATTTTCAATTCCGGTTATTTTCAATGGAAGGAATCGCAACCGATTTCGGATGGAGAAACGGTTTCGACGGATTTCAAACTGCCCGCATTCCCAAAAACTATGCTCCTGATCAAGAACCTCAAAATCAACCTAAACGATGCAGTTTCAGAATCACAGGTAAACAGCCAGGATCAGATCATTCATTTTGGGCCAATGATTTTGAAACAACAGCTTTTCGTGAACAAAAGCACCAATCGAAAATTCCTGAAAACGGTCACCAATAAAGACATCATTAAATCGGATCAAATGAACTACATGATCCGCAAGGCCGAAGAAACCGAAACCGTTTCGCAACCGGTAAAGGCTAAGGAAGGGATTACCGTTGGAGGTAACACGATAAAAATACCCTTAACCCGGAATATTCTGTTGCGGAATAAAATATTTGAACGCAAGGAAAATCAGCCGGTTACGGTAGGCCAATTGCGCGAAAAGAAATTAGTGGCCTCGCAACTGGCGTTTAAAAGAGGCGACATTTTTGCCAAAATTGATGTGAAAGTCCCTTCCACGGTAGCCAGAATTTTTTTCAATATTACAGACAGTAATTCGCGAAAAGGGATTTATAAATGTGCCCTTTCCATAAAAGGGAAAGACAACAACCGGGTTATAGAAATTGAAACCGACGAAAACGGCCAGATATCGGCTTCGGTTCCTGTCGGAAATTACGACCTCGAAGCCAGAATTGACGGTTACCAAATATTAAACAAAAGCTTTGCAGTTCAAAACACAAATCCGCTCACCCTTTCGTATGCGATGAACAGGGAAGAAATTAAATTCAAATCGTTCTTCCTTATCGGAATGGTTTGCGAGCGAATACCAAAAATATAATTCACCGATAAATCCCACATTACAAAATGAGAACATTGCGTTATTATACAAAAGCTTCGGAAGTTGCCACATTATGTGAAATGTTGTACAAACTCGGCTACAACGTAAAAATATCAGACTCCTTCACGCTCGAAGTGGATGCGGCCGTAAAGCAGTTCCAACGCAACAACAATTTGGTCGTTGATGGAATTGTGGGCCCCAAAACATGGCAAAAACTGTATGAAAAATGCCCCCAGATCACCCAACAAAACGACAAGCTTTTATCGGAGGCCGATTTAATTGATTTCGCAAATCAATTCGGACTGGAATTGGCGCTGGTGAAGGCGGTAAACGAGATCGAGAGCGGCGGAAAAGGATTCCTGATCAATGGAAAACCGGTGATTTTGTTTGAAGGACATGTTTTTTGGAGGGAACTGCAAAAAAGAGGCATCAATCCCCGGATGTATGCAACCGAATATAACCGAGACGTGCTTTATGAAACATGGACGAGGAGCTATTATCTGGGAGGCATACGGGAGTACGACCGGTTGAATAAAGCCATCAGCATACTCAACACGGAAAGTGCGAAGGAAGCAGCCCTCTCGTCGGCTTCGTGGGGCGCCTTCCAGATCATGGGATTTAACGCGAAAAATCTCGGCTACCCCAGTGTGGATGACTTTGAGGCGAAAATGAATCTGCACGAAAGAGAACATTTGCGCGCTTTTGGCCGGTTCCTGCAGGTAAACGGACTTATTCCGCTGCTAGCGGCAAAACAATGGGCGCGCTTTGCCGAAAGATACAATGGAAAAGGCTACAAAGCCAATCAATACGATGTGAAATTAGAGAAAGCGTATCAGAAATACAAACGTTAAGCAAGAGCCGCAAGAAGAGGCTCGAAAAAAATGAAAATATTAATGATAAAACAACTCAATTGAAATGAAAACAAAAAAAATTTATGGGGTGATCGCAGCAACAATCGCTCTTTTTTTCGCCTGCGAAAAAGATGGAATAACAGTCACCCCGATCAAAAATTTCATCTCGGAAGGAAATGTTGACGGGTATATCGAGAATTTAACAACCCCCGTAGTACATGATTATTATTCGGCTCCCCAGGGCAAATCGCTTTGCGTCGGATGGAACGGTAACGGATATAGTATGCGCGGCTTCCTGAGTTTCAACATCGCCGAAATCATGCCGGCTTCGGGTAAAGAATTGATTATTGACGATGCCGTGCTGCAAGTTTATGAGTCAAACACAAACATGCACCCTTTCGATGGTTCAGGTACGCGGGTAGTAAATTGTTATTTGGTGGATTATGGCACGTTGGATAAAACCGATTACAACCAGGCATCGCTTGCCGATTGCGGTATTATTGCAACCTGGGGATATAATGTGTTGGAAGAACATGCGTTGAAAGTAACAACGCCCGTGAATAATTTTATAAAAGCAAATCCAACCGGTAGCAAAATTCAGTTCCGTTTGCAGTTTGTGCCCGACGGAAATGTTCAAACGCCATCACCACTCACAAATTCCATGTGGCTTATTTTTTCGGGCGACGAAACCGGCAAATCGGACTATCGTCCGAAACTGACGATAAAATATCATTATAGGTAACAGAAAATTTCCGGATCATTTAGCGCTTTTCTATTTAACTCAAAAACGGAAAGATATGAAAACCGTAAAAAATTATAAGATTCTATATCTGATGCTGTTTTTTGCGTTGACAAACGGAGTCTTTGCACAGGACTTATCTAATTTAAAGAATGAAAAACCTGTTGTTGTTAATGGTAGCATTGGGTTAAATACATCTTTTTACGATGTTTCGGGTATTCCTGCAAGGCAAACGCCGTTTGCTTACGGTATAAATGCCAACGCCACCTTAACGGTGTACGGTATTAGTATGCCGTTTTCCTTCACGTGGTATAGCAACGATAAAGCGGGATTTAACCAACCTTTCAATCAATTTGGTATTAGTCCGACTTATAAATGGCTGACCGTGCACTTGGGGTATCGAAACGTCTCTTTTTCAGAATTTACGTTGAACGGATATACCTTTCTTGGGGCCAGTGTTGAAGCGCGCCCCGGGAAATTCCGACTGGGCGCCGTTTATGGCAAATTCAACCAAAATTCCCAATTCGATTTAGCAATGGCAGACAGCATCCCGAAACTTACACGAACGGGTTGGGCTGCAAAAATCGGGTATGGAACCGACAACCGTTTCGTGGATGTTTCATTGCTGCGCATTGGCGATAAGCCGAAAAATTTCACGGATAGTCTGGCAAAATCAGGACAACCCACACCTGCCCAAAATCTGGCAGTGGGTTTAACGTCGAGGTTTGCGATTACCCCGAAACTGATTTTTAATTTCGATGGGTCCATGAGTTTTTTTACCGATAACCGGACAATTGCCAAATCAGATTCGCTCGCCAATGGCTTACTCCGTTTTGCCGGTAATTTCATAACGGTAAATAACACCAGCGAATACCACAAAGCCATCAAAACCGGATTGAGTTACCGTTTTTCGCAAACCGTTATTTCAGGCTTTGAATATCGCCGTATAGATCCGGGCTTTCAATCCATGGGAAGTTATTTTTTTAACGACGACGTGGAGATGTTTACGTTTAATCAAACGGCTTCTTTCCTGGAAAATAAAATCAACGCTCGCGGCTCGCTGGGTTTTCAACGCGATAATTTGAACGAAACCAAAAAAAGTACGGCAAAACGCGTTATTGGTTCGTTATCGGGTAATTACAATATAAATGAACATTGGGGAATAGATGCATCTTACAGTAACTTTTCTACCAATCAGCGTGCGTTTAAAACGGCACAAAACGATAGTTTAATGATCTATCAGGTAAATCACAACATGATGTTGATGCCTCGCTTCATGATAACATCCGAAACCGCCTCGCACATGATAATGCTTAATCTCAACTGGATGAAGCTGGACGACAGAAATAAGCAAACGCAGGATCAAACAAATACCGATACGTACGTTGCTATGTTAATGTACAATCTTGGACTTCCGAAAATAAAACTAAACATTACTTCCGGAGTGAATTATACCAATATGGTCAATAAAAACTACAACAATAAGTTAATGGGGGCAACACTTAATCTGGCAAAAACATTTTTGGAAGATAAGTTGTCTCTTAACTTAAACAACTCTTTTATGATCAATAAGATAAATAGCGATAATGGGACGGTTTTGAATCTCGGACTAACGATGAACTATCGTTTTCTACCAAAGCATGGCGTTACGCTAAACTTTAATATGATAAACAATACGTTTTCCAATTCAACCACCGTTCCGTCATTTAACGAATTTAGAGGAGATATAGGTTATGTTTTCACATTCTAAAAAAATAAATATTCAACGACTATTGATCGTGTTGATAGGGTTGGCGGCATTTTGCAACATGCGGGCACAAATAACACAAACCGTTTCCGTAATGCCTCCTTATTCCAACAAATTATCGGATTACATAGCGTCGCCGGGTAAAATCAACAGTATTATAAAATGTTCAGGCTTCGACAAAGTTGAATTCAGAATATTTATTCGCGGTACGATAATGAGTACGGATGAATCCATAATTATCCGTACCAAAAACGACTATAAACCCGCCACGCCTATAATTATCAAAGGGACATTAACCCCAGACGGAGCTCCGATATTTATGCCTTACATGCTTACATACAGCAATATTCTTCAGATATTTAACCAGCAGCAATTGGAATATCTGGGAGTTACCCGTGAGCAGGTGGCACAACAGGGACTTCCTGAAAACACTTATCAAATTTGTTTTTCTATTTACGACTATGAAACAGGAAGGCCTTTTTCAAGTGCATCAGTTTGTAGCAACGTTTTCACCGTTTCATCGGTTGAAGCGCCCATGATTATTAGTCCGATCAATCGCATTTCACTTAGCGAGCCGGAAACCAAAAATGTGGTTTTCACGTGGACGCGCCCTGCCGGAGCTCCTGTCAGTACACAATATAAACTCAAGATAATTCAATTAAACAATGAGAACACCAATTATCAGGATTTTATAAGATCGGCCGGTTATCCTACTTTTTTTGAAACGACCGTTACGGGAAATACATATCTCTATTCTGCTGCCAATCCACAGTTTACCCCCGGTAAAACCTATGCTTTTGTGGTTTCAGCCATTGACCCTGCCGGAGGAACTGCCTTTCGGAACAAAGGTTTCAGCGAAGTAAATGTGTTCACTTACCAGCCCGATGAACAAAAAGCCATGAGTGGTAGCTTGCCTGGCGGGGTAAATACCGGTCAGCCGAAAATAAATTTTAATCTGGACAAAAAAATTACGCCTGTAGCCTTATCTCTCACTACGTTAAAAGGAACGCTGGTATATAAATACAAAAACGGCAATAAAAAATATCCGCTATCTAAGGCGAAAATTAAATTGATCACCAAATACATTGTGAAATATGCCGATGGAAGTATTAATGAAGAGATGACCCGAAAAAACATATCTACCGGTAATTATATAGACGGAAAAGAGATTGCCGTGACAACAACCGGCGATAACGGCATTTTTTCGTTTACCTTCTTATCCAATAGCAAGGGTGAGCCACTGGCCGATACGGATTGTTCCGTTAAAGTTGCCGACTTAAACCAACCTGCTAACACAACAAATGAAGTTTTTCTGGCCGATTTGTCATCTCACACAAAGCGAGGAGGTCCCATGCCCGATGATGCACCTGCAATCATTACCAGTGGCGGAGAAAATTCCTGTAAATTGTATCTTGCTTATGCCATAGAAATAGAAGGGGAACATTCCCGGTATTACCTAAATCCTGATCAGGAAACACGATTTTTTTTCGAGGCAAAAGGTGGAGAACCTAATGATGTTGGAGAAGTTATTTCGTTGGTTAAAACGGTAGATGTGAAAGTAAAAGTAAAATCGGGAAAAAGCGATTTGGCCATTAATTCAAGTCAGGAATTAGCCAACATGAACGTTTTCGTGTTTCGAAAGATAAATTTCGATTATCCACCCATATTTCCCGCCGCCGATGTAACACCCGACAAGGAAGATAACTTTCCGGCGCCGGTAGCTTCCATGGAATGCGTAGGCAAGGGATTAACCGATCAAAACGGGGTGGCAAAAATTTCTTCGTTGGTGTTTAACGATAACCCAACGTATCAGTACTATCTTTATGTCAATAATTCACAAAATTACAATTACGAAACAGATGCACCCATTTGCATAGATTTTGCCGAATTGGTTGCTCCTAAGACAACATCTCCAAACGGACAACCTAATTTTATTGATCAATCAACCCCCGGATATGAAACGATGAGGAACATGCGGTCGTCCTTCAGTTATTTTTCGCCAAGTTACAGCAGTATCATAAACGGATACGATTATATGGTGGAACTGAAAACACGGTTTCCGTCGCTGCGTATTATTTTGCAGGAAACCGATGGACTGAAAAAACTCGACCAATCGGCGCAAGTAACACTTAAAGAAAAATATTCCAACGGAAATGCGGTCTTTGCACCCAATATGTTTCAGGGTGTGCAGGGAGAATTGATATTGTCTAAACCTATGGCGTATTACGATAAAGGAACCTACGAACTCAACAACTTAGGATTGGAATTGCATGATGCCAAAACAATCGTAGGCCCTGAACGCACCGTAACCGTAAAAACAGCAGGTTTTGCCGATACCACTTTCGTGGTAAAAAACGGACAAGGGCTTAAAATGGGCGAACGGTATCAAATGATCATAACCATGCGCTACGGGGCAACGTTCAGCGGTCGTGTTATAGATGCCGAAACACGAGAACCACTGCCAAATGCAGCATTGAAAATTTTGGGAGAAATGTCCAAAGTTACCACAACCAATACTCAGGGAGACTTTTCGGTTGAAACACGTAAATTAAATTCAATGCGTTCCGTAGAAATTTCGCATGGAGGATATATAACCGATACGGTGCAGGTAAAATTGGACAAAGATAAAAATCAGTACTACTTCGAATTGTACCGCAAAGCCCGACGGCTTCGTGTAATCGTATGGGGCAAAAATGATTATGCCGAAGGCATAGAAGTTTCATTGCCGGATGTGCCGGGAAGTTGGAAAACAGACTACAATAAAGCGCCCGGTTCACAGTTGTTATCCGAAAAAATGAGTGGTGCGTCGCCAATAATAGCCACTATTACAACGGGCGTTGTGGCGCAAAAAATGAAAACGCTGCCGGTCACACTTCCTTCATCCGCCCCATCATCAAAAACCACTAAACTTGGCGCATCAAAAACAAACATATCCGCTGCCTCAAATCAAAGCACTCTCCAGAGCGGAATAACGCTCGTTAACGCCACTTACAAAGAAATAACGGGAAGCGATGGTATAGCCGATTTCTCTTTTGCCGGTGGACAGAGTGACCGTTTCAAAGTGGTTATCGCCAACTCGGCCAATTCTGCGGATAATTATCCGAGAATTATTAAGGAAGTAGATATCCCTTATTCCAAAGATTATATGGGAACCCTTTTACAGGTGGTTTTGGAGGAAGGTGGATGTCTATCGGGAGTTGTGTATGTAGGTGAGTCTAATAATAAACCACTACCCGGCATTGATGTTACAGCCACAATTAGCGGACAAACGGAAAAGTACAAAATAGAAACCAAAACGGATGTAAACGGAAAATATACGTTGCGGAATTTGCCCGTTAATAAGGCCTTTAAGCTACAGGTAAGCTCCACGAAAGCGGGAAACAATTTTGTCGGGTATCAAAACGATCAATACATGCTCTCAAAATCTGGCACGGAATGCCAAAATCAGGATTTTCACATGAAAACCGTTGATGGCGCAGATGTTACTACGTTTCTCGGTTTTCCTTTTGCCGCCACCGATTTTAAGGAGTTATCCGGTGATAAAATATCGCTTTCAGGAACAATAACCCTGCCTGCAAACAAATATTTTGGTGAACAAATTATTGATGTTTCTAACGTGGAAATGAAGAAAAGCGGTAGGAGCAATGCGAATGGAGATGCCTTATTAATACCGGTTACGTTACCTTTTGTAACCGATAAGAATGAGATAACCATCACTATGCCGGGTAATTACAATGCGCTTGTTAGCGATGCTTCAGGATTGAAATTAGATGTGTTTGATGCTAATCAGATACAAGGCGAGATGAAAGCCCGTGTTCAGATAAATCAAACGAATAACAGCAGTTTGAATGGTAATTTCGGAGGTTATGGTTATAGTTTACCCGATTTGTATTTGACACAAACGCCAGGCGCCACAAACACAAATATACCGATTTTCAGAAGTTCGGGTGATATTGGTTCTTCAACCATCGGGATCAACGGACTCTATTTGTCCGACGGGGAAAATGAAACATTAACATACAGCATAGACGGATTTGAAAATAAAGCGATTACACAGCCTGATAAATCATTCTTCGATAAAAACGGATTAACACTGCAAACAAAGTTAAAGGCTGCCATTGCCAACCTGAACCCCACAAACGTTGAATTGGATGCTGGTACCATCAATATTTCCAAACAAGGGCTGAAAACCGTCAATCAAAAACCTTTCAGTGTGAATATGGGAAAATGGATGCTGAAATGCAACAATTGGACGATAACAAACGAGGGTGTTAATGTGGCCGATGCAACACTTTCCACCGGTGTGGATGTAAAAATCGAAAACTTAAAATTTACGTCGCAAGCGCTCGTAACCGATAAGGCGGTTGTTCATTTGGAAAAAGTGAAACTGCTTGGCGTAAAAGATTTAATCATAAATTCTCAACAGAAAGGATTGACATATAAGTATCTGCACGACGGAGTTTCGGGCTGGAGTTTATATGCAACACCCGGTGCAGGGCAAACTACCGTAGCTACACTGGATGGATTGCCGGGATTAAATCCGGGTGAAAAAATCGAGTTTCTGACCGTGGACTTCAATAGCGAAGGCGAAAGCACACTGGCACTCAACAGCCATAAATTCAGAATATACAACATTGTGGATTTCACACCTTATCCTTCCACCATGATGTATGTTACGCCAACTTCGTTGAAACTGCAGGGAACGTACGATTTCGGCATACCGGAATACATAAAACCGTCGGGAGCCATGGGATTTTTCAAAGAAGGCAATAACATCGTTTTCGATATGATGGATATGGATGCGTTTCGCTTCACGCATCAGAATGTTCATTATAATCTCACCAATGATTACATCCTTTCTAACGGGTTATTCATTGCAAAAGGCACCGTTGAGGAACCTGGGAATTTACCTGAATTGAATGTAACGATGAGCCATACGAATACCGAAACCAAAATAGATATAGACAAAGGACAAAAATTGCCGATGGGTACGGGCAAGGAACTGGCAAATCTGGTGGGTGGCAACAAAGTAGTTAACCAAGCGTGGGATGTGCTGCGTTTTGTAGGCGATGTAAAGGGATTGAATAACATTGCCCCGGGACAAAAAATGAATTTCGAAGTGAAAGGGGCGGTACAAGCCACCGGACAACAGATAAACGTGAGCGATATCCCTTCGTTTCCCGGTTTGAGCATAACGTATGACTTGCCCAATGCACGTTTTATCGGAAGCGCGCCGTTGGATATGAATTTAGGCGGCTTAAAGCTACAGGGCAATGTAAATACGTTGATGGACAGTCAGGGATGGTTATTTAATGCAAGCGGGCTGGTCGAAATTCCGGGAATAGGCGGAGCAAATCTTTACGGATTGTTCGGTAATTACACAAATATGCCGCCCGAAGTGTCTAGTACCATCGGAAGCGCCGTTTGCCTGCCAAACGGGTTTAATACAAACCTGAAAGGATTTTTCCTGTCGGCGGGACTCACCAAACAAATTTTGCCTAAAATAGATCACAATTATGGTATCGTTTCGGTAACGGCCGGCGTGGACGTGAGTGTAAATGCCCGGACGTATATGGTATTCGGACAAGGAACAACATTCGGGTTGGGTATTCTTGCCGAAGGGCACGCTTATTTGGGCGGATCATGTCCGGCCACGTGTACTTCGGCAAATGCTGACGCCGTGTTGCAATTGGGAATTAGCGGGGATTACAATACCCAATCGCATTTTTACAATATTGATGGATGTTCAAGCTTGAATTTGAAAATATCTGCCAGCCAGTGTGTCCCGGTCTTGGTTGGTTGTGGTCCTTGTGTATCCGTTAACCTTGCCGATTTTACTATCGGTGCATCGGTTCATTTGGATAATACCAACGGTTTTTCGATGGGAATTACTACTCAAAGCTGTGATCAACAATGTAAATGACTCCGACAACAGAAAAAATAAAGTGATATGAAAAATTCAATCATACATCAACGATTCTTGTTCAGAATAAGCATCGTACTTGTTTTGAGCTTGTCCATAACTGCATCTCTGTTTGCGCAGAGAGAAACAGAAATGGCAGTACCTGCTCCCAAAGGAATTCTGATATTTACGGGAATGGAGCTGGCAAACGGAAACAAAGTGGACAGCTACACCGTGGAACGCTCTTACGACAAACGTCAATGGGAAAATTTAACCGAACAGAAATCGCCCGTAGGTTGGGAAACATTTCAGGCCAATATAGAAAAATGGAAACCCGATTTTGGGTTTCAAGGACTTCCCAAAACCGATGAGTTGCGGAAACTGTGGCAAAAATGCGAAACGGCAAACGTTATCGACAGTATGGGATATTGGGCAAATGCAACTATCATTCGTTTGGCAGCTGGTATCGCGTTTTACGACCAGACAGCCGCAAAGGACAAAAAAGTGTGGTATAGGGTGAAAGCGTTGAAAAACGGCAAAGCCGTTTCAGAAAACATTTCCATACCGGTTCAGCATCCGTTCGTCCCACAGTACGACGCCATCACATTGAACGATAAAAACGTGGATAAAACCGTTTTCTATCTTAAATGGCAATCGGAAGGCAGCAATTCTGCGCCGTATTTTGGTATCCGGTATTACGAAGATGGACAGTTAAAACAAGCACGCGGATCGCTCGCCAATTATAATATTGGCGCCGTCAAGTATTACATCTTTCAGGACTCCACCCGGTATTTAAAATCAGACCGTCAGTATTTCCTAAATCCGCTTGACGTGTACGGAAATCCCGGCCCGGCAACCGCTATTGTGTTAGTTTCGGCTCTGTCGGTTAATAAAACTTTCTTTCAGCGAACCAAAGCGGTTACCGATCCCAAAGGTTTTGGCGTGATATTGAGTTGGCGGCTACAGAACACGAAACTCCTGACCGGATTGAAAATCTACAGAAGCGATTCATTCGACCAAAAGGAATACGAATTGGCAGCCACCATTCCGGCAACGGATACTACGTACATTGACCGAAAAATTGTTCCTGACAAAATGTATTACTACTATTTGGAAACCGTGAGTGCTCAGAACGATTTGCCACAGCAAAGCAACATTTTTTTCAATGCGGCTTACGATAAGCTGAAACCTGTTCCTCCAAGCACCAGTCAGGTGAAGGATAAGAAAAAAGGGGTGACCGTCAATATAAAGGCTACAGAAATGAACTTGTCAGGTGTGAAAATATACCGCAGCGACGGATTTTCTCCGAAACTTTATCCCATTACCGACATTCTCAAATTAACTAACAACGAAGTCACTTACACCGATACCAGTAGTGTTTTAACCGGTGAACGAACCTTTTTGTACGCTGCTACAGCAGTTAACACAAGTTCTGAAGAAAGTGCTTTTTCCGATACCATTACCGTTCATCCGGATATAAAAACCGTACCGCCGTCGCCCAACCGGTTATCGGTTTACGAAGAATACAACACGGTCAATCTTGTTTGGGAAGATGTGAAAATAAGGTATCGGGGAACTCAAGGCTATAACGTGTATCGTCGTGATTTACCGAACGGGAAATTCACACTCTTGCAGCCAAAAGACAGTGTGGTGCGCATTCCGATGTTTACCGACAAATCCGTACAACCCGGCAAAAACTACGAGTATGCCATACAAACTGTGGACGATTTGCGTGGTATGAGCGAGTCGATGGCATTATTTCCTATAGTCGTAAAACAAATTCAATTACCCATTCCTTCGAACATTTGGCTGACGCAAAACGATGGTAAAGTTATCGTGCAATGGTCAGAAATGATGGATACCAAGGAGCTAAAAGTGAATCTATATCGCTATCAGCGGGGCGGGAAACCTCAATTGTTGAAAACATTCCTGCCCAATGAGCGGAAATTTGAAGACTCGAAAGTGAAAAAAGGCGATTTGTACTTCTATTACACCACTTTCGCCGATGATAAGAAAAACGAAAGTGCCCGCTCACAGGAAGCGGAAATTCGGGTAGAATAACAAATAAGGGATAAAGATTTTTTATCAATCTGACGATACAAAACCAGAGAGACGTCTTTAGGTTCCCCTTAATATTCAAGTTGCCTGCAATAAGCGGCAGATTAAAATGAAAATAAATAGAATTTAAAAAAAAGAAAACATGAAAACAAAAAAAATGAAACCTCAAACCATTTTGTATTTGTTCGTTGCTTTGTTGTTTTTTGCATACTCATGCAATGGAAACAAGCAAGAAAAGGAAACAAAAGTCACTGAGCCGGCAACGGAAGTGTTGAACCCAACTACGGGTTCTTATAAAATTGAATACAACACGCTAACGCAGGTTGAGGGAATGGAAATGAAAGGACGCGTTCTGCAGTGGATTGATCTGAAAAACAAACGGTTCCGTATGGAAATGGAGAACGAAATGGGCCTGACAAGCAATAAGCAGGTAATGAAATCGCTACTTATCGGAAACGACGAATGGACGTGGGTTATTGATTTATCTTCCAATACGGGCCTGAAATTCAATAGTGCGTCGTATGACGATAATCCGCTGCAAAAGATCAAAAATGAAGATGAAACCGATTTCGAAGAGGCCATCAAAAACGAGAACGGGAAAATTGTAGGAACAGAAATATTGTTGGGGAAAAAATGCACGGTTGTGAGTTTACCATTAAGTCACGGCGAAAATCGTTCAACCATGAAAGCATGGTATTATCACGGCATCCCGTTGAAAATAGTCGCACCGTTTTATACGATGGAAGCTACATCATTTGAGGAGAATGTGGAAATACCCGAAGAAAATTTAAAAGTTCCCGATAACATTACCTTTATGGAAATGCCGGATATGTAAAAATGTTTAATTCAAAAAATGTAACAATGAAACAAAGAATTATTATTTCAGTGCTATTCCTGTTTTTTGCCGGATTTTTTGCAAACAGCCAGCAAATTATCTCTCCCATCACACAATCGGATGGAGTGATTACCGTCAAAGAATTGCAGCAAGCCAAAATGGCTAACAAAACGGTTAATCCGGTGGCGCTGAAAGCCATACAACAGGGAGAAAAGAAAGGCGAGTTCCAGAACGTGAATTACACACTGGCTGCCAATGTAAAACGGCTTACAACGGACGAAAAAAATCAACTAATCATTCAAAAAGACGGCATTCTCAACATCAATAAACCGGCGGAAAGTTTTGTGCCATCGCCTGATGTCATTTATTTGGACGATGAAAGCGATTTGGTTTTTCAATCCGTTCAAGCCGATGAAGATAAGATGATTATGGTTCGCCCGAAAATGTATGAGATCTTTGAAAACATCGAAATTCCGCTTCAAGAAGTGAAGATGACTTTGGCAAACACATCCGAAACCGCTCCCGGAATGCAGACAACTTCTACCGGAAGCGGCGATAATTATGCCGTGCATCTGCAATTCGACAGCATCACTTACACATTGGACAGCACAAAAACATCCAAATTTACCGTAACGCTCATCGGGGAAGTTTCGCTCACCAATCCGCGTGTAGAAGGTCGTTACTCCAAAAACGGCGGTTACAGCCTGATTTTCAAAACCGAAGAACGTGTGAGCTTGCGAGCCCGGACGAACGTGAAAGTTTCCAAAGAGAAAAAAGTGTTGCTTTGGGGTACGGAAATTCCCGTAAAAGATATCGGGAAATGCGAGTTGGGTGTGTTTGCCGTGGTGAGCGTGAGCGGCGAAGTTACGCTTGTGGTGGATGTGCAGCAAGGCGTAGATGTTGGGCTGGGAGCCCGGGGCGGAACATGCTATTACATTCCCACCAGCATTCATAACGCATCGTATTTCAACCAATTCTGCGAAGTGGGTTACGAACTAAAAGCGAAAATGCAGGCATTTGCCGGTGTACAGTGCAGCGCCAAACTCAAATTCAAATCGTACGATGTACTGGATGTGTACGTGAAAGGCGGGATGGAGGGAACCGTTGAATCGGATATGAAAACGCTTTCGGCTGATGTTGGCGTACGTTTCAAAGCAGGCGGAAAAATTGTTTCCAAGAAATTCACGCTCGTGGATGAATACTTCTCGCTGTGGAAGTTGCAACAACCCGATATGGCAGGTTACAAAATGGATGTACATGAAGTGTGCGCCTTGGGCGATTACGTGGTGGGCGAAATTCAAAAAACCGAAGACGGAAACAATTATGTTCCTTACAACGGCGCCCTGAAAGTGGTGGTTCAGCACCCTAACGGTTCACAGAACAAATTTGACGGTCAGTGTACTGCCGACGGCTTGTTCCTTGTGAAAAACGTCCCGCTGCGCAAAGGCGATAAAGTAGCCA
>JAQVEB010000135.1 GCA_028698105.1 Petrimonas sp.
AGCCTATTTTGCGCCATTCGGCCTGAATGTCGAGCACTTCTTTTACCTTATTCCGCCAGTCGTTAACCGTTTCAATCTTCTCGTAATCAATAGCTTCCAGCTTTTCGCACAACGCCGTTTTTTTATCGAGGTTCTCGGTTTCCTTTCCTTTAAGTTCCTCGAAATGCGATTGATATTTTTTATTTATCAACGTTGAAGCTTCTTTGAAACGCAACCAGATGGTTTCTCTATCTTTTCTGGCCACAGGCCCTATTTCACGCCATTGCTGGTGCAGGTTTTGCAGTTGGTGGAAGGCAGATACCACATCGGGTTCTTCGTCCAGCCGCTCCGCTGCTTCACACAGCTCGGTTTTAAGTTCGTAGTTCTTTTTGAAATCGTATTCACGAAACTCGTTGTTTATGCGCACCAAATCGTAAAATTTCTCCACATAAATTTGATACGATTTCCAAAGCTCATTGGCTTTAGCCTGAGGAATGAGTTTAATGTCGTTCCATTGCTGCTGCAAGGCTTTAAACTCCTGGTAAATTTTATTGAAATCTTCCTGGCTTTGGTTCTCCGTAAGCACTTTTATCTGATCAATGATGTTCAGTTTACGAATAACGTTCGCTTCCTTCTCAGCTTCCTCTTTTGCTAAAATTTCCGCCCTTTTCTCTTTTATTTTCTGGAGCAGGTCTTTGCCTTCAGCATACAATTCCGATTCATCGGCAACAAAATCAATGGATTCGCCGCCTTCTTCCAGAAATTTATTTTTCTGACGTTCTATTTCGTTTCTGAGTGAACGATAAAATTGATTTTTAAGTTCTTCCACGTCTTTGCGTTGCAGTTCAGCCGATTGAGCCAATGCACGGAGCCTGGGAACAAGTTCTTCTATCGGCGGTAACTCACCCGAAGAAACATCGTCCTCAGTGTTTTCGTCCTGGTCATCAGTATCCGACTCCTCTTCCTCCTGTTCCATATCCAGATCATAATCAATTTCACCGGATTCATGCACTTCTTCTTCAGTTACGGGTTCGTCCTCTGTTGCGGGTTCGTCTTCGGCCACAGGTTCTTTCTCAACCGCAGGTTCTTCTTTTTGAGGCTCTTCTTCCGCCACGCTTTCTTCGATCTTAGATTCTACGGCCTCCGCCTCTTCGGTTTTGTCGGGAGTGGGCGTTTCATCTAATGTTTTTTCATCCGCGTGCACTGTTTCGGGAGTTTCAGGAGTTGCATTATCGCCGTTTTCAACGGGAAGCTTGTCATTTTCTAACTTATCATTCATGTTCATTCGGTTTTTTCCTTCTTGTTGTTACAAATCCATGTAATCGGAAATGTCGGTTTTCATAAATTGTTTGCTGTAAACAATCTATGCTGAATCTACTATATTCTACACAAAATAACAAATTATTTTCCGTATTTCAGCATTTTTTAAGGATTTTATTTGATGATGCGTTTAAAAGTAGGGCACGATTGGGTTCGCGTACGGCATTAATGTGTATATTTGTGGAAATGTTTTAACTGTTTTACCCTACAATCTGAAATTTAAATTTTTTAATTATGAACGAATTATTGATAAAATACGGAATATCGGGCAAGTTAAAGGTTTTTGCGATAATAGCGGCGATTTATTTTTTCGCTATCTCGGCCGGATTAGGCATTTATCAGGCTTTGCAACACAAGTTCGATTTCTTTTTCTACGTTGGCGCTGCCGGCGCTTTGCTTGCCTTGCTGCTCATTCTCACCGTAACGGTATGGCAAACGGACATGATCATTTTATTGAATAACGAAGGTTTTCGCTTGGATTTACCCGCGCAAAAGGTAAAAGGAACAATTTTTTGGGAGAATGTAACGCACGTGGGCATCGGATTGAGCTATCTTACCATACAAACCAACGCCAACAAAAACTATAAAATTGACTTGGAAAACCTGAAATATAAAGATTTACGGGATATAAAGACTAAGTTGATCGAAATTTGCGAAGCAAAGAAAATTCCGTATAATAATGTTTAACGGAACACTTAATTTTCAAGTCGGTTGCACAGAAAAAGCGAGCTAAAACTCGCTTCCTCCGATTTTATTTCTCTCTGAAGAACACGTTGATGTGTGTTCCTTTAAAATCCCAATTCTCGCGCATACGGTTTTCGATAAACCGCCGGTAAGGCTCTTTAACCCATTGCGGCAGGTTGCAGAAAAACACAAAACTCGGCACGCTGGTATTGGGCAATTGTGTAACGTATTTTATTTTAATGTATTTGCCTTTGTTGGCCGGGGGCGGCGTTTTTTCGATGATGGGGAGCATCACGTCGTTGAGTTTGCGCGTGGGTATTCTTTTCTTTTTGTTTTGATAAACCTCTTTGGCTACATCCATCACTTTGAGGATGCGCTGCTTGGTGAGCGCAGAACCGAAAATGATCGGGAAATCGGTAAACGGAGCGAAACGATTCCGAATGGCATTTTCGAAAAATTTAATGGAATTGCTGTCTTTATTCTCTACCAAATCCCACTTGTTTACGAAAACAACTAAACCGTTCCGGTTTTTCTGGATGAGTGAAAAAATATTCAGATCCTGGCTTTCGATACCGCGCGTAGCGTCAATCATCAGGATGCTCACATCGGCATTCTCAATCACGCGAATGGAGCGGATCACGGAAAAATATTCAAGGTCTTCGGTTACTTTCCCTTTTTTGCGAATCCCTGCCGTATCAATTAGGTAAAAATCCATGCCGAACTTGTTGTATCGGGTGTGATTGGAGTCGCGTGTGGTACCCGCAATATCGGTAACGATGTTTCGTTCTTCACCTATCAACGCGTTTACCATAGACGATTTCCCTGCGTTGGGACGGCCAACTACGGCAAACTTGGGAATATCGGCCAACTGGTCTTCTTCGTTCTCCTTGGAGAATAACGTGAGAATATGATCGAGCAGGTCGCCGGTGCCCGAACCGTTTATGGCCGAAACGTTGTATGGATCGCCTAAACCCAGCGCGTAAAACTCGGCCGATTGGTGTCCGATGTCAAAATTATCGGCTTTATTGGAAACCACCACCACCGGTTTATCGGATTGGCGCAGCATTTGTGCTACCGAGGTATCCAAGTCGGTAAGGCCGTTCATAACATCAACCACAAACAAGATGACATCGGCTTCTTCAATGGCCACGCGCACCTGTTTGTTTATCTCGTCCTCCATCACATCGTCGGAGTTGATCACCCACCCTCCGGTATCAACCAGTGAAAATTCTTTGCCCGTCCAATACACTTTGCCGTACTGACGGTCGCGCGTGGTGCCCGATGTTTCCGAAACAATGGCCTGACGGCTCTGTGTCAAGCGGTTGAATAAAGTGGATTTTCCCACATTGGGACGTCCTACTATGGCTACTAAGTTTTGCATATTTTTTGAGACCATTAGATAAAAGACTGTTAGACCTTTAGCTAATGAGTTTGATTTTTTATTCGTAATTCGTAATTAAAAATTGGGAATTCTACTCGAGCTTGTACCCGAATGTTTTGAGCATATTATCGCGATTGCGCCAGTCTTTTTCTACTTTCACGTAGAGCTGCAGATAAACTTTCTTCTCGAAAAAGCGCTCGATATCTTTTCGCGCCATTGTACCGAGTTTTTTCAGCGACTCTCCTTTATGCCCGATAACGATCCCCTTTTGCGTATCGCGCTCCACTAAAATCAAGGCGCGAATGCGGATAATACCGGTTTCTTCCTTAAATTCTTCCACTACAACCTCAATGGCATACGGCACTTCCTTCTGATATAGCAACAACGCTTTCTCGCGGATGATTTCCGTTACAAAAAAACGTGCGGGTTTGTCTGTCAGCGCATCTTTTTCAAAATACGGCGGCGACTCAGGAATCAGTTCCAACACGCGTTTCTGCACTATATCCACTCCAAAGTTATTGCTTGCTGAAATGGGATATATTTCTGCCTTCGGCAACAACGCACTCCACTGTTCCACCATCTTTTCGAGCTCAGCCTGCGAAGTTAAATCCACTTTGTTGATAAGAAGCAAAACAGGTAAATCCAACTGTTGCACTTTTGTGAGGAAATGGTCGTTCTTGTCTATTTTCTCCACCACATCCGTAACGTAGAGCAGCACATCGGCATCCTGCAAAGCCGACAGCGAAAAATTCAGCATCTGTTCCTGCAGCTTGTAATTGGGCCGTAACACACCCGGCGTATCGGAATACACCACCTGATATTCAGGCGTGTTCACAATGCCGATGATGCGGTGACGCGTGGTTTGCGCCTTGGCGGTAATAATAGACAATTTTTCGCCTACCAGACGGTTCATTAACGTGGATTTTCCTACGTTGGGATTTCCAACGATGTTTACGAAACCTGAACGGTGATTTTGTTGCATAGTTTCCTTGCTAAATTCTCTCTCCTAAAGAGAAAAAACTTTTATTGAGCTGCAAAGATACGAAAAAAAGATGTCTTACGTAAGGAAACGGAAATCAAGATAAAAAATGCATTTTGCGGATGAGTTTTTTATAACCTATTAATTCAATAACGTAAATAATAGATTGTTAATCGAAAAAACAATATTTTAAATGAACAAAATAAGGGTTATGAAGTTTTATTATGAAAATAACTTTTAATAAATTCACGCGTATGAAAAAGAATATGGGAAAAACGGATCGTGTAATCCGTACGATTTTGGCTATTTTGTTTCTTGTGTTGTATTTCACTCACACGGTTAGCGGAACTTTGGGTATAGTATTGCTTGTGCTGGCAGTGGTATTTTTGCTTACGAGCCTAATTTCTTTTTGTCCGCTTTACACTTTGTTTGGGATCAAAACAACCGGGAAATAAATTTATCCGAGGCATAAAAACAAAAACGCACCGGATTACGGTGCGTTTTTGTTTTTTACACGAATACCTAAATCCGTAGTTTCTTATTTACGATTTTTCGTTTTGCACTTTATCCCCATCGTACCCCCATTTCAGATACACGGCGCCCCACGTAAAACCTGCGCCAAAGGCGGTGAGGATAATGTTATCGCCTTTTTTCAGTTTCGGTTCCCATTCCCAGAGGCACAACGGGATAGTTCCCGCGCTGGTGTTCCCGTATTTCTGAATGTTGACCATCACTTTTTCGTAAGAAATACCGGTACGTTCAACCGTAGCATCAATGATGCGCAGGTTTGCCTGATGGGGCACCAGCCAATCTACATCGTCCTTCGTAAGGCCGTTATTTTGCATTATTTGAGCCGATACGTCGGCCATGTTGGTCACTGCATATTTGAATACGGTTTTGCCATCCTGATGAACGGTATGTTCGTTTTTCTCCACCGTTTCGTGGGTAGCGGGATATTTGCTTCCTCCGGCTTTCATTTGCAGGGGGGCGTAGCCTACACCATCGGTGTGCAAAATGGCGTCCATTACCCCGATTTCTTCTTCGGTTGGTTCCATGAGAACAGCACCTACGGCGTCGCCGAAAAGCGGACAAGTATTGCGATCGGTATAATTGGTTACGGACGACATTTTATCGCCTGCCACCAGAATCACTTTTTTGTACCGTCCGGTACGGATAAGCCCGTCGCAAACTTCCAACCCGAATATGAATCCCGAACAGGCAGCCTCCATATCGAAGCAAAACGCATTTTTAATGCCGTTTTCTTCCGCGACTATTGAAGCCGATGAAGGGAAAAAATGGTCGGGAGTAGTGGTTGCAAACACCACGGCATCAATCTCTTCGGATTTTGTGCCGGTCTTTTTCAACAAATCTTTTACCGCCCGGGTACCCAAAACCGATACACCTTGCGCTTTGCCTTTCAGAATGCGACGCTCTTTTATTCCCACACGCGTGGTGATCCATTCGTCACTTGTATCTACCATGCGGCTTATTTCGTCGTTGGTGAGAACATAATCGGGAACACTTGCCGAAATGCCGGTGATTGCTACTCGTATATCTTTCATAATTACGCTGTTTATAAGAAAAAAGCCCCAGAAAACACGTGTGTTTTTCCAGGGTTTACCATTCGGTGGTTATAACAAAATTGTTTAAACGGCTGTTTCTTTTTCGATAGCCAATTTTCCTCTGTAGTAGCCACATTCGCCACATACGGTATGATAAATATGCCATGCACCGCAATTGGGGCAAACTGCCATGGTGGGCATTTTTGCGTGATCGTGCGAACGTCTTTTCCCTTGTCTTGATTTGGATTGTCTTGTCCTTGGATGTGCCATGTTTTATAATTGTTTTTAATTTGATTATTTGTAATGTATTTATCTTTCTTTATAGTCGCTTTGATTGCCGATTAATTGTCTTCGAGATTCAATCCTTTGAGGGCATCCCAGCGGGGATCGGTGGTTTCGGTTTTGCTGTTGTCGTCTTCCACAAAATCAATATCGCCATCATCATCGAAATCATCCATTTCATCCCCATCTTCATCATCGGCGCTTACGGCCCGGTGTTTTTGAAGTTTCTTGGACATGGTCCGGTTGCACTTACCGGGCTCATGCACGTGTTTTATGGGGATATTCAACGCGATAAATTCGTATAAAAACCAGGCGATATTAATTTCACCTTCGTCTTCGGGAATGACAATGATCTCGTCGCTCTCTTCCGAATATTCTTTACCGAGTTTCACGATAAGGTGATTCTGCGAATCTATTTCCTGATCCATATCGTCCAGACAACGATCACACGGAACCTGAACCATACCTTTAAGATCGAAATTAAACTCGAAGGACGATGAAAGCTTTCTCACCGTTAATTCCACCTTTACGTTGCCTTTTTTTACCTCATCGCCGTCAATGTCTTCAAAAAACTTCCTGTCCAACTCATAAGAATACGAATGGACGCCCGCCGAAAGGTTTTTAAGGGATATGTTGTATAAGCTGAATTTTGCCACAGTTGTCCTCAAAAATAAAAGCGGTTGCAAAGATAATAAATTTTTCTTTACAACGCTTTTATTTCGTGTTTTTTATTTATACAGCGCTAAAGCGGGGATTTTCTATCTCCTTATTCTGTTCTCCGGCTGTTATTGTTTATATTTCTGCGCGGCATTGCGTACGATCTCCTGCATTTTATCGAAGTTTTCTTCGAGGCTTTGCAACAGCTTGAATTGTGCTTTGGTACGCACGAGGTTATGCGTTCCGTACGCGATTTTATAATAGGTGTCGCCGTTGATGTAATCGGTGAGGAAACGCACGGTTTGCATGTATGTAAGCAGTTTTGCGCCAAAGGCGAGGTTTTCAACCTCGATATCGGTGAGAAAAGGTATAGCCGATTGCAGATAGCCGTTGGCATAACCTTCGAAAATGGCGAGGTTCACTGCCACGTTATCGAGGTTCGGATCGTCCTCGGCACCGGTGTTGGCACCGGTGCGGATGAAATCGCCGAAATCCGAAAGCACGTAACCCGGCATCACCGTATCTAAATCTACCACGCAAAGCACTTCGTCGTTATTATCAAACAAAATATTATTCACTTTTGTGTCGCAGTGGTTGGTGCGTTTGGGCAATTTCCCTTCGCGATGCAACCGTTCCGGTTTACACATTTCGTCGGCACGCGCTTCAATTTCTTTTATCAGTTCGCTCACTTCAAACGTTCTCCCTACCCTATCGAGACCCACGGCGTTGCGGAACTCTTCCAGCCGGAATTCCATGTTGTGGAAATTGGGAATTGTTTCGTGCAGAGGTTCTCCGGGAAGATCGGCCAGCATTTTCTGAAAATCGCCGAAAGCCAATCCTGCGCGGTGTGCCAGCTCGGGATTTATTTCGTCGTAGCTTTTGCTATCCTCAATAAAAATCATCAGTCGCCAGTAATTACCGTCGGCATCTTTGTAAAACAAGCCGCCTTCGGGCGTGGGAACCAACGTGAGGACTTTACGGTCTATGTCCGTTTCGCCCTTTTCCATAAGTTTTTGTCGAATATGCATCGTAACGCGTAGGATGTTGCTCTGCAACTCGGGCACGTTCTTAAAAATTGCATGGTTAATGCGTTGGAGCACATATTGCTTATCGCCGTTCGTTACTTTAAACGAATCGTTGATGTGGCCTGCGCCCAATGGCTTTACTTCGAGGTTGTCAGACGGAGTAATAAACTGAGCTACAATCTCTTTCAATTTTTGACTGTCTTGCATGATAAACTATATATTTTAAATGATCGCTTCGGGTTTATTCCAACTCAAGTAAACCGAAAAATTGCGGAACGTGAAAATCCGGTTTCGGCAAATTGATGGGATTCCAACTTATGTAGTGCGGTTCTTCGGTTTCGTCGCCGCATTTATAGAA